>CAZTDK010000044.1:0-16964 GCA_964611965.1 uncultured Binatia bacterium (SeqCode)
GCCTGATCATCCACAAGATCAATGGAGGCCCGCAACTCAACGGATTGAGCGGTTCGTACGGCCTGCGCATGCCGTACAACAATCCCGCAATCGCCAAGACGCGCCCAAAGTTGAGTCGAGCGGAGATTCAACTCATCACGGACTGGATCACCGCCGGAGCTCCAATGAACGGCTTCATCCCGACGAAGGCGGCGGGTGCGTGTCATTGAGCGCGTACGAACGCGGACGCACTGGGCACCGCCCGGCCGTCCGAGGCGGCACGCACCGGCGTTGATCTACCAGCCGCATCCGTAACAAGCGTGGGCCCGCAGCGTGTTCAACGTTGCGCCAGTTTCACTGTGGCGGTCCGCTGCAGGCGCGACCGAACAGCCTTCAGCGTCGGGCTGGGAACCAACGACTGAGCGCCGCCAGCATTGTAGCGTCGCCTTCGGTGTGAAAGAGCCCCGCGGCGAGTGCCTGCGCGCCATCGAGCTCGGCTCGCACCATCCGCATCCAGACGATGTCGGGCGTGTACACGATGAGATTCGGGGCCGGGGCCTCACCTTCGAAGCTCTCGCAGCGGCCGTTGGCGATCCGCAGCCAGTAGTTGCCCATCTCGGCGCCGGCAACGCGGAACTGAATCTCGGCGCGCGCGCCTGCGGCGGCACGCTTGTCGAAAACGAACGGCATGCTCATGATCGCCGCTGCCGCGGAGGCCGGCATCTCGGGTGGAAACACCTTGAGGTAGATGGGTGGGAACCACTTGTTGGAGGTCATCCCGACGGCGAACACCAGAAGGTTGGGATAGAGTGCCGTGAAGCGCCAGTCGAGCGGCGCATAGGCGCAGAGCCCCGCCGCGACGAAGAACAGGCCCGTCCAAAAGGCGCCAAGCCACCGGCTGATGCTGGCGGTGATACGCAGCTGCTGCTGCCAACGCGGCAACGTTCGACGCGCGAAGTACGCGGTGAAGGACTCGTACCCGAGAAGCGGCGGCAGCACGGCGGTCACCCCGAGGGTCACGAACACCATCGCCGGCGAGTACATCAGGAAGAGCTCGACCAGAGGCGCGACGGCGCCCAGCGCGCCCGTCGCACCGACCAAGAACATGAGCCAAAGGCCGATATCAAACTGCTTGATCTCGCCTTGCGACCAGGCCAGCGCGACGTAGCCACTCTGCACTCCCAGCGCGACGACCAGCGCAACACGCAGCCCGCTCACGGAACCGCCGCCCGCTTTCAGGAGCGCGAAGTACACGAAAACGGTCACCAGGCCGCCGACCTGCATGAAAAAGAACCGCGCGACGCGCGCGCCAAGGCGTGCCTGAACGGTCATGATGCGATGCACCAATAGTGAACCCGATGTAGCGCGCGGGTCAATCGTGTCGCGTTCGCACCTTCCCCGCGGCCACCATTTCGACGAGCACGGTTCGGGCCTCCGCCGATGTGCGCACCTCGCGCGCAAAGTTGATGCGCAGCCCTTGGAGCCGATCTCCGATCTGCGCGCGCACGCGGAAGCCGAGGCGATCGACGGCGGTCATCGTCGCGTCATCAGCTTCGATCCCGGCGAAGGCGCGGCAATAGAGCTTGAGCGCGTCGCGGTGGTCGGCGTTCATATGCGTCACGATGGCGAGGGCGCTATCGACCAGTGGATCGGGAGCGGCGTCACGATAGTGTGCAGCGTCGACCCAGCCCATCGCACCGAAGCCGGCGACATAATAAAGATCGACGACGTCCATCCGATAGAAGCCGAAGTCGTCGAAATCGACCCAGTACCTGGCATTGTCGTGGCGCGCCAGATACTCCTCGCGCACGGGTGCGGCTTCCGCGGCAGGCAGCGGCGTCACCGGTCCCACCAAGGACACGCGCGCTCCGGCCAGCGGATCGTCCGTCCACCCCGGCTGCATGACCAGCAGGCTTGCACGGCTGTCGGCGAGCAGATTCTGCGTGTGCATCGCCATCGTGCTGATGAGAAAGGTCGGATTGCCGGACGCGTGGAGGCCATACGGAGCCACCGATCCGAAGGGGAAGCCTTCAACCTTGCGCGAATGCGTCGACAGGGTTCCCAGACGGCCAAGGTGCATCAAGGTGCGGGCACGCTCGGCAAAGGACGGTTCGGGTGGCGCCGGCGCCGCAGCGGCGCCCCCACCGGCATGTTGGTTCGATTCGCGAGTGGTCATGCGCGCAGCATAGCCGTCGCACCGAGCGATGTCCTGTTCTAGCCCATGTCTCGGTGGACGGCGGCGGGATTTCAGCCGCTCGTCGCGGTGGTCGGCGTTGCGGCGGGGTGCGCGCGCGAGGGACTCCACACGCCCGGCGGTCGATCTGCACGCTGAGCCCGGTGCTTCTCGCGATCCCCATGCCTACGGGCTTGGCTCGAACGCAAATAGCCGCTTCGACACACGGGTCAGGCAAGCCAAATGGTACCCGCACCGGGAATGTAGTACAGCTGCCCGCTGCTTGGACACACTCGCACGGTCAGGCAATTGGAGACAACGCATGGGTTCAGCCATCGTCGATGTGCAGGAACAAGAGCGGTTGGACGAGGCGCGTCCTCCCGGCCTTCCTTGGCGTACTCCAGAAAGACGTCGAACCCAGGTCTGGTTGCCCCCCTTTTGGGCCGGTTCGGACGTGTCGACGCGCAAACCCTGCTGGAGACCGAGCACGGGCGTGTACTCGCCAAGGTCACACGAGAACAGGTGGGTGGAGACAAGAGGGGCGAGAAGTGAACCGGAATATGTTCATGCGGCAAGGAGCTTACCCGGGTTCATGATGCCGAGCGGATCGAGGGCCGCCTTCACCTTGCGCATCAGCTCCATTTCGATTTCCGACTTATAGCGGAGAATCTCGCCACGTCGCAGTTGTCCCACCCCGTGCTCGGCACTGATCGAGCCCTGGAAGTGCGCCACGCTATCGTGCACGATGCGGTTGATCCTCTCCTGGTTGGCCAGAAACGCGTCGGCGTCGACGCCGACGGGCGCCGAGATGTTGTAGTGCAGGTTACCGTCCCCCAGGTGGCCGAAGCACACGACACGAACACCGGGGTACGCCCTCTCCAAGGCCACACCGGTCACCACAATGAACTCGGCAAGTGCCGATGCGGGCAGGGACACGTCATGCTTGAGATTCTTGCCCTCGCGCGCCTGTGCGTCGCTGATGCTTTCACGCAGCGCCCACAACGCATACGTCTGCGCCTCGCTCGTGGCGATGACCGCGTCGCGCACCAGCGACGCTTCGAGCGCCGCGGCGAGGCCGTCTTCCAGTTGCTGACGTACGTGTTCGGTCGGAAGGCAGTCGGCCAGCTCGATCAGCACGTAGAACGGATGGCGCGCGCGCAGCGGCGCCCGGGCATCGGGGCAGTGGCGCAGCACCAAGTCGAGGCAGAAATCGGAGAACAACTCGAAGCTGGTGAGACGTTCGCCGCAGTGGTCGCGGGCATGGCTGAGCAGCGCCATGGCGACCTCCGGTGAGTCGAGACCCACGATGCCGGTGGCCCATCCCCGCGGGAGCGGAAACAGCTTCAGCACCGCGGCCGTAATGATGCCGAGCGTTCCCTCGGCACCGATGAACAAGTGCTTCAGATCATAGCCGGTGTTGTCCTTGCGCAACCCGCGCAGACCGTTCCACACCTCGCCGCTGGCAAGCACCACTTCCAACCCGAGCGTCAACTGGCGCGCGGTGCCATAGCGCAGCACGGCGGTGCCGCCGGCATTGGTGGAGAGGTTGCCACCGATCTCGCAACTGCCTTCGGCCGCGAGGCTCAAGGGAAACAGGCGATCCGCTTGGCGGGCCGCTGCCTGCGCCGCCACGAGTGTGCAGCCGGCTTCCACCGTCAGCGTGTTGTTGAGCGGATCGATGCCGCGCACGCGGTGCATGCGTGACAGCCGGAGAATGATTTGCGTCCCCGACGCATCCGGGGTCGCCCCGCCGGCAAGGCCGGTGTTGCCACCCTGCGGCACGATCGCGGTGCACGCCGCCGCACACAGCCGCACGACCTCAGCCACCTCGTTGGTCGACGCCGGCTTCACCATTGCCAACGCCCTGCCACGGTAGCGCTTGCGCCAGTCGATGAGGAATGGTTCGAGCGTCGCCTCGTCGGTGACCAGACCGTGCGGCCCCACCACCGCGCCGATTCGTTCGAGGAGTGCGCTCATCGCTTCGCATCCATGCCCGCTTCCCGGCCCGCTTCCAGGCGCCTCGGGACGACGGTGTTTATGCAGCAGGAGTACCACCAAACGGCGCGCGGACTGGCCGGAGTACGCCGACGATCATGACCACTGCGCCTACGGAGGTGACGGACCGTAGGCCATCCGCGGCGGCCGGAACACCCCGCCGGCGCGCCGGACTCACCTACGGCTTGATGCCCGTCTGCTTGAGCGCATCTTTGCACTTCTCGCTCAGCGACTTCTCGTTCTTGTCCACACAGGCCTTCAGGCGCCCGTTGCCGACCTCGACGTTGCCGCAGTACTTGAGGAGGTCGTCCTTGCACTCCGCGGCGGCAAACTTCAGCGCCATGGCAGCCTGGTCCAGCTGGGCCGCAGCGTCGTAAATCGCGTATTCGCACTTGCCCGAAACCCGGTCCTGGAAGGCATACAGGCAGGCGAGGATCCGCCCCTCACCAGGCTGCACCCCCTTACAGAAAGTGGTGAGCTCCTTGTGGCAGGCCTTCTTTACCGCCGCGACGAGGCTGTCGTCGGCCCGAGCCCACCCGGTGGTCAACAGCAAGGAAGCGATGACCAACGACGAACCAATCAGCTTGCGCATGGTACCCATTCTTTTCCCCTTTGCTTGGGTTCGGCCCTCGTGAGGGGCGGACTGATAGCACGCTCTGCCCGGCACCTCAAACTCTTGAGATGAGCTCGCTGGGACTGCGTGCACGCGTCCGGAACGCGGTGGGACTGGTCCGCAGTCAGGCTCTGGCGCCAGCGGCGCTATTCGGGAGTGCCGTTGGCGCGCGCCGCCGCCTTTCGCTCCCAAATGCGCTGCTCCATCTTCTGCCGTATTTCGTCTTTAGCCGCCAGGTATTGTTGGAACTGCTCGGGAGTCAGCACCTTCTTGAGCTCCTCCTCCTTGCCGTGGTTGAACTGCTTCAACTCCCACACTTCCCGAAACGGGCCTTCGGACCCTTCCAGGATGGGCTGCATCTGCTTGGCATACTTCAAATTGATGTCATGCACTTGGGGCATCTGGGTCTCCGTCAGTTTGAGCCTCGCCTTCATCATGTCGGTCAGGAAGGCAGCGCGCTGCTCCGGAGTAGTTTTTTTCAACTCCGCCAGTTGTTGTGCGGAAACGGCGGCCGACAGGAGCAGGCAAAGCGAGAGTGCGCCGACAACTGCCATCAATCGAGTTCGCATTGGGTGATCCTCCTTCTTGCCTGGCGGCGGGCCACAGGCCGGCAGGCCGATCGATTCAATGCTTGCCAATCCGGGTCGAACGGCGAGGCCCGATCCATAAATTCAACTGTACGTTTACCCATATCCGATTGCGTGTGCGATAGCGTGACTATGACATGGCGATGTTGCGTGCGCCAGCGAATTACCAGGACTGTGCGAAGGTGAGGAAGCTTGGCGTGTCAGTCCTCCAGGCGGATGTGCCGGCCGCCGTCAACAAGGCGGATGACCGCCTCGCCGGCCAGAAGGCGGCGGAGCCCGTCGCCCGCGAGCGCGGCACGCCAGCCCTCGTCAAGCCGACTCGGCCTTCCATAGACCAGCGCCTTCACGTCCTCGCGGGTTGCGACCAGCTGCTTTTCTATGCGCTGCGTATACGCTAGCTCCGCCACGTAGGCGACGAGGAACGACACCGCGGCGTCGAGTTCGGAGCCGTCGTCGACCCTGTCGGGGAGGCGCAGGTCGCTCGGCGACATCGAGCGCCCGGCGTCCACCGCAGCGAGCAGCTCGCGGGCCACCTCGGGCGCCATACGGGTGACGCCCCGCAGCGCAAACACGTCGTCGCGGGTGCGCGGCGGCCGGCCGACCACCGCGGCGAGCGCGAGGTCGGGGAGCACGGAGCGCGGCGGCACGTCGAGCCGCTGGGCACGCCGCTCCCGCCACGCCGCCACGGCCTGAGCGATGCCCGCCTTCTCGCCGCGCATCGCCCCCGCGCCCTTGATCTTCCACCACACTGTATTCGCGTCGAGGCGCTTCTCCGGCGTCAGACGCAGTTGCTCGCAGTCGCTCGCGGCCCACGTCTCACGACCCGTGGCCTGGAGGCGGCGGCGCACCTCGGCCGTCAGGGGAAAGAGATAAGCGACGTCGGCGGCGGCGTAGGTGCGGATCGCGGCGGTGAGCGGACGCACCGACCAGTCGGCGAGCTGTTCGGACTTGTCGAGGTGCGTGCCGAGCAGGGTCGACACCAGGGAGCCGAGCGACGGCAAACCGAGACCCACGAAGCCGGCGGCCAGTTGCACATCGAAGAGACCGGAGGGACGGACACCGGCGGCACGCTCGAGGATCGGGAGATCGCTCCCTCCAGCGAAGGTGATCATTGTCGCCGGCGCGCGCAGGACGTCGGCCAGGGCGCGCACGTCGCACGCGAACGGGTCGACGAGCGCAACGCCGCGGGGCCACGAGACCTGGACCAGGCACAGGCGTGGCCAGTAGCTGCGTTCGGAGAGGAACTCGGTATCGAGGCCATAGGCGGGCTCGTCGAGGAGCAGCCGCACCAGCTCGGCCAGGGCGCGGTCGTTATCGACCCAGCGCACTTCGCCGTCAGGCGCACCGGTGATCGTGGGTCCGTGACTCGTCACGCAACTCCTTCAATAGTGATTATGAAGCGGAATATCGACATGCCAGCAAGGTGAGCGGAGACGATCGGTTCTTCTCATCTGGCGCCGCGCCACTGGCCGCAAAGTCCAGCTGGAAGACGGTGTCCCGGCGGGTCGTCGTCCTGACCGTCGGCGCACCGCGTCGCGTGGGATTTCCCGAAATGATGTCCATTTCGTCCGTTGGAGGTCGCGTATCCTGCTTACCACCACAGGCGACCATACGTCCTCGACGTTCAGATGTTCAGATCACGGCAGCTCGTCGTAGCGGATCGCGAGAATCTCGAGCTCTTCGGCGCCGCGCGGCGTCCGCATGGTGACGACGTCGCCGACCGATGCCTTGAGCAGGGCGGCAGCGATGGGAGAAATCCAGGACACGCGCCCGCGGGCAGGATCGATCTCGTCGACACCCACGATACTGACGGTGCGTTCGCCCCCGGACTCGTCGGCGACCGTAACCGTGGCGCCGAAATAAACCCGTTCATGGGTCTTGCCGGCATTATCCACCACGACCGCACAGTCGAGGCGCTTGGACAGGAAGCGGATACGGCGATCGATCTCGCGCAGCTTGCGCTTGCCATAAATGTAGTCGCCGTTTTCCGAGCGATCGCCGTTGCTGGCTGCCCACGCGATCGTATCAACGAGCTTCGGCCGCTCCGCCTTCCAGAGGCGCTGAAGCTCGTCGTTCAGCCGCTTGTGCCCGGCCGGCGTGATGTAGTTCTTGAAGTCCGCGGGCAAGGCGACGGCGACGCCGAGATCCTGCTCGTCTTCGTCGCCGTCGGGTTCCTTGGTGAACGCTTTGCTCATGGGATTGACCCCGGTAGTGGAACTGCTTTCCCCGCCATCCGCCTCGTCTGCGCGCACCCCCAAGCTGACACCCGAGAGGCGTTCCGGACAGAACGGCACTCCTGTGGCCCCGGACGCTGTAAGCGCGCGACTCACGTATGACCGTAGGGTTGTTAGCCGGATCAAGCGCCCTTCGCTACCCTTTTCAGCTATCAACCGTCGGGGTACCGCTGGACCGGCCGGTTCCCCCGTGCATGCGGTCCGCGCCCGTGCGCGCCGCGGCGTCATCCCGTCTGTTCGCATCGGGCACTACGTGCGGTTCCAAGCCAGCGCAGTGGTCGCCGCGCTGAAGGGCGACGACGTACCCAGGAGCACGCATCCTGGGGTCGAGAGAAACGCCCGCAAAGTCGCCGTTGTGGGTTAGCGGTGTCCATGAAGTGTTCATGATGCCTCGGAGCCGGTGCCCTGAGAAACTTCGAGCACGACGCATTCTGCGGTAGGTAATGATACAAGCAGACTTGGTTTCGCACGGACATGCGCCCTCAACGACGGATGACATTGCCGCAGGAATGCAGGCCGTGCGGTGGACTGTTCCCGCCCTGCAACTCGCACATTATGTCGGAGGTTCTTGTTCGTGCCTCTCTACGACGCAAAGCACGGTGCCCTAGCGCCGAACCGACATCGTCCGGGGCGAAGCATCCGGACCCCCTTCCCAAAGGCGCACAGCTCTCCTCAAGGGGCAGCATCACCCTGCCAGTATTGGCGCACACGGACTTTAAGCCACTCGTGCGTTTTATCATCTCGTGGCACCGTGCGAATCCCGGTTACCAGCCACGTCCCTAGGAAATCCGACGTGAAGACCTCGGTCGGGCGGTCTTCTGAGACCGACGCAGGTGTTTCGGGAGCGGCTTGTTCCATGCCGGCGACTTACAAGCCTTGTTCGAGCACACCTCCGGCAGCTTGGCCGGGTCGTTCGGCGTCCATTCGTACCCGCACCGCTCGCACCGTAGGATCGTTACCATCTTCCGCAAGACAGCCATGCGCTCTTGATAGCACAGGGCCTGACGGGATATCTACCCATCGGGTATAGTTTACCCATGGGTAGAGGGAGCGGCCGGGCTGCTCGACTGGAACCGGTCGCCTCAAAAGGTTCCCGACGGTTCCCGAGTTGGCCGTGACCATGCGCGTCTACGCGCACTGGTTCAAGGATGTAAATACCGAGGCAATCAACAACCTGGCAAAGCAGCTTTTCGCGCCGCGCCAGAGCTCGAAGCAAGCCAAGTCGGCTTGAGTCTGACGCCCCTGGGGAAAGACTTGGATACTTTTTGGACACCAGCTGCTACCCAACGGGTAGACAGCACCTCCAAGTACCTGAGAACTCAATGCCCCCGGCGCGACTCGAACGCGCGACCCCAGGATTAGGAATCCTGTGCTCTATCCACCTGAGCTACGGGGGCGTAGCGGAATTTCAATAACTTACAGGGATGGATTCGTCCAGCGAAGTGCCTGAAACGGCGGACTGTGCCGTTGCCTTTGTCGCGGCAGCGTCCAGCCGGCGCGCCGCAGCGAGTACCTCAGGTTCGCTCACCATTTTGTAGCGCTCAAACATGGAGCGTGTCTTGTGCCCGATCATCGTCATGGCGGCGCGTTCCAGGATCCATGGCGCACACAGATTGCGTACGGTGGTGCGGCGGACCTGCGGGGGGGATCCGTCCGGGACATCCTTCGAGAAGCGGGTTAGGAAGCCGGGCAGTTGCTGAGCGCGTTATTCACGGCCTGGATGATCAACGCGATGTCGACTTCGACGCCGCTCGGGATACCGTGAGGGCACGCGGAGGCGTCAGCGGTCCCAATGGCGATGTTGACCAGGGTGATGATTTCGTCGACCGTCACGCCACCGCTGTCGTCGCAGTCGCCGACGCACAGACCCGTCATCGGCGCTTCAAAGGACACAACCGTTGTCACACGGCTCTGCCCGATCGCTCCGTTCGTGAGCCCAACCACTGCCGGATTGCAGGGAACCACAGCGACCCCACTACACGTGTACGGAGAGACCAAGGAAAATGCAAAGGCGGTCACCGCCGGATTATAGCTCCCTCCCGCGAGCACCGGCTGCACAAAGGTCCCACTCGCGGTGTCGAGATTGAGCGTGATCGACGTGCTCGGCGAGACCGAGGTGTAGGTGAAGAAATTGGGGGTGCCGGAGATCGACGTTCCAACCAACGCAATCGTGCGGTCGTTACTGCCGTACTCGGTCACCAGCGTATACGTTCCCGAGGAAAATTCCGGAGCTGATCCGGTGAAGGCACCAGAGAGCGTGCAGGTCGTATTCGTACCGTCGAACGCGCAGGCTCCCTGATCAAACGCATAGGTCCCCAGGTTGTCGGCATTGGGCCCGAGGCCATACTCGACGAAGTTCTCCGCGCTCTCGCCGAGATTCACGGTTACCGACACCGCCTGCGCCGCAACGGCAATCAGCAGCAAGCCGGTCATCACAAATATACTGCGGTTGATATTCACGGAGGCACCACCCATCGACGTCGCCAGAGTTACCGAACCCGCCTGACCGCGGCGATCAGGCGCCAGGCAACATCGCACCTGCACAGGCCACTTTCAATGGGTCGGTATCGAGCACCACAATGACGGCCTGCCGGTGGTGGAGAACGCTCTGGCGCACGCAGCAATTCAGCGCCGCAGCCAACCGCACCGACTGCGTTCCAGAGTTGCGCCAACGCACACGCCGCAAGCTCAGTGGCAAGCCGTCGCGTCCGGCAGCCGGCACGTGCCACCGGTTGCCGCTCCTGATCCGGTAACGCACACCGCCGGCGGAACGCAAGCGGGGCCCACCTGGGTATCGCAGGGCATGCCATCGGCGGCGTCAGCGACACAGGTACCTGGCGTCGATCCCTGAGAACCAAAACACGTTGATGCGTTGGTACAGTCCGCGACACCGTGATTGACAGATCCACAGGGCGCGCCGGCTGTGACGTACGCAATCGGCGCACAGGTCTGCGTGCTTCCGTTACAATACAAGCCGGCGTTAGCAGCGCAGCCCGGCGCCGTGACGCGCTGCGGATCACAAGCGACACCGGCACTGGTGCCCGCGATCGTGCACGTGCCCATGGAAGCCTCGGCCGGCGTCACACACTGCACACCGGCGCCGCACGGGTGATCGGCGTCGCATGCGGCTCCGGCGTTCCCGACCGGTTGACACAATTGCGTGGCACTGACGCACGTGAATCCGTGGGAGCAAGACGCCGTCGCACACGAGTCACCCGCCTGCGTGGGCGGCGCACATGTCCCGCACGCGGTTCCCGTGACGAGCGCACAGTTGCTACTCGCGCATTGTCCGGGGAACGCGCATGGGGCGCCGTTCACTCCGTTGCCGATATGCGCCTCACACTCCGGAATGTTACCAAGGTCGAAATCGCTGCAGGAGCCTGCGGGAAGGTCACTCACACATTGCTCAACGCCGGCCGGGTTGTTGCCGATCCCCGGCGCGTTCAACCGCGCCAAGCAAGCATTCTTCTGGCGCGCCTGGCAGGTGCTGCCACCGCCATAGCGAATGTTGCTGCCGTTGAGCACGCATTGATCGAGTTTGGCGCAGTTCGCCGCACCCAGGTCGCCGCATGCCTGGTCGGCACCCACGACAACACAGTTCCCCAGAGCGTTATTGATGGCGGTGATGATCTCATCGACGGTCACCTGACCGTCACAGTTCAGATCTCCCGCACATTGTTCGCTGCCGCAGCACTGCGCTGCACTCCGCGGCGGTGCAGCCGCCAGCAGCCCAAAGAGCACAACGGTGAGGAGTGAATTCAAAGCGACGCGATACATGGCGAAACCTCCCCTGCCCCACTACGCCGCCTCTGGCGAGCAACGGTAGCACAACAGATCCGTCGCGCCGAGACACAAAACGACAAAAGGCGCCGACGCGTTTGCCTGGACGGCCCGTACGCGCCCGGAGTAGCCGTCATCCTCGCATTGCGCCGTCGCACTACCGCGCCCGTGCGCCGGCACGCGTCCCGTCTGGCGCAGCTGCGAGTGCCTGACCCGCATGCAAGAGTTTCCCCTTGGCGCGAAGCGAAAGCCTGTGGAATCGAGCGCTTGAGAACGCGGCATATGCGTTGCTGCCGTCTAGGACAAAGTGCGGAAGCACGTCCGAGGCGGTCCGCTTGAGGGGCAAGTACGAGAGGGAGGGTAGTCATGATGGACAGGCGCGTCACCGCGTTGGTACTGGGGATATTGTTGGCCGGGGTCCCCAGCGGCTCTCCGGCGCAACAGTCCTGCCCGGGTGAACAGTGTCCGGGGGACCTCAACTGTGACAACGCCGTCGAGATCACTGAGCTCATCACTGCTGTGAGCTCGGCGTTAAGTGGTTGTCCCGCACTGGTATCGCCGACACCCACACCGACCGTGGGATCCGGCGGCATGCAGCAGTTTCCCGCCACGGGGCAGACAACGTGTTGGGATACCGCTGGAAACGTGGTCCCCTGCACCGGCACGGGGCAAGACGGTGACACGCAGGCGGGCAGCCTGGCCTACACCGATAACGGCGACGGGACCATCGGCGACCTCAACACCCACTTGATGTGGGAGAAGCTCAGCCACGATGGATCGATCCATGACACCGACAATGAGTACACGTGGATGGACGCACTCAAGACGAAACTCGCGACGCTCAACGAGGCTAGCTTCGCTGGATACAGCGACTGGAGACTCCCGAACATCAAGGAGCTCGAAAGTATCCTGAACCTGCAGAACTACAGTCCGGCCACCAGCACGATCTTCAATACCGGATGTTCTGGAGGATGTACTCTGACCGGCTGCAGCTGCACCGAGTCGTACGGATATTGGTCCAGCACCACTTTTGGCTCGAGTCCGGGCGACGCGTGGTTCGTGAACTTCGGCAATGGAAACGTGTCCCACAACCGCAAGACCTACTATTTCTATGCGCGTGCCGTACGTGGCGGGTTGTGAGCGAGCCGATCGCGACATGAGCGGGTCTTGCGCCTGTATCCGCCCCCCGCAAACCCCAGAGGTTCTCGGAAGGAAGGTGTACCAATGCGAGTCAGCAATCGTGCGGGAGACCGCGGACGTGGGCTCGGGGTCGCTGCGGCACTCATCGCATCCGGGCTGGGCTGGGAAGCGGCGGCTTCGGCGCAGCCGTGTGCCTATGTAGCCAATCTCATGTCCAACACGGTATCGGTCATCGACGCAACGACGCAGA
Source organism: uncultured Binatia bacterium (SeqCode) (assembly GCA_964611965.1). Taxonomy (GTDB): domain Bacteria; phylum Desulfobacterota; class Binatia; order HRBIN30; family HRBIN30; genus CAZTDK01. The sequence continues at coordinate 12,752 of CAZTDK010000044.1, forward strand.
CGGTGACCCACACCATCCCGGTTGGCGACAATCCCGATGGCATCGCCCTGCCACGCAGCAACGCCGTCGCCTACGTCGCCAACTTCCTGTCGAATGACGTCTCGGTAATCGACACGAACCGCAACGTCGTCACGACGACGATTCCGGTTGGCCGCGGCCCGGTCGGTATCACGGTCACTCCGGGAGCGTTCGCGGTCTACGTGGCCAATCGAAATGACGCCACGGTCTCCGTGATCGACGTCGAGAGCAACACGGTGATCGCGACGGTGCCCGTCGACGCCAGCCCCGAGGGTATTGCCGTGAGTCCTGACGCGGCACACGTCTATGTCACCAACTCGCTCTCCACCGAGCCGGGCCATGTCTCGGTGATCGATGTGGCCACCAACACCGTCAGCACCACGATCCCCGTCGGGATGCGCCCGAACCGAATTAGCATCAATGCGGAGAACGGCGTTGGCTACGTGAGCAACTTTGCATCGTTCAGCCTCTCGGTGTTTGACCCTGCGACCAACAGCGTGACGGAAACACTCGGGCTGAGTCTGAAGCCGAACGCCATCGCGGTGACACCGGACGGGCGCTCCCTCTATCTCGCCAGTGCCGGCTCATCCAGCGTGTCGATCCTGCAAACCGCCACCAATGCGTTCGTCGCCACCGTCGCGGTCGGCGACGAGCCCAGCGCAATTGCGCATACGCGAAACAGCTTGCTGACGTTCGTCACCAATTTCCAGTCCGACAGCGTGTCGGTGATCTCCAGGCCCACGAGCAACGACGTCATTGCAACCGTTGGTGTGGGCCACGGCCCGTTCGCCGTGGCGGTGGGGTTTGGAGCCTGCGCACCACTCCCGACCCCGACACCCACCCCGACACTGCCGCCGCCCACAGCAACATTTTCGGCGGCGCCGACAGCGACCGCAACGGTCACGCCGCCGTTCACGATGACCGCAACGCGGACAGCAACCGCACTCCCCACACGGACAGCGAGCTTCACCGCAGTGCCGACGTCGACTGCGCCACCGCCTTTCACGCCCACGTCGACGCTGACGCCGCTGTCCACTCACACGCCGATGCCAACAGCTACGCCAAGAGCGACCAACACATCGGCGCCAGCGTCGGACGAGGGTGGCGGATGCGCGATTGCGTCAGCGCCCGCCGCCCGCGCTTACGGTATCTGGAGATGGGGGCTACTTTTCGTGGGCGCCGTGGTCCTGCGCAAGCGCCGTCAGCGCGCTCACCGGGGCATTTGACATGCGATCACGTCCTCGACCTACTTGAGATCGCGCAACTGCAGACCGAGCATGCTCGAAATGATCGAGCGTTGAATGTTGTTCGAGCCCATGCCGACTGGGCCGAGCAGCGCCATGCGGATCCAGCGGCTCATATCGCTGTCTTCGAGATACGACTGCCCGCCGAGCACCTGCATGCCGAGCTCGCAGATCTTCAGGCACATCTCCGTGCAGAAGACCTTGGCCATGGCACCTTCGAGCGAGCACGGCCGGTCTTGCGCGTGCAGCCACGCGGCGTGGTAGGTCATTTGCCTCCCGGCCTGGATGCCGATGGCCATGTCGGCAATCTGCATCTGCACGGCCTGGAAGCTGCCGATCGGACGGCCGAACTGGCGCCGGGTCTTGGCGTGTTCCAGCGCCGTGTCGAAGGCCTTCTGCGCGATCGCCACGTGCGCGATGGCCACCATGAGCCGTTCCATGTCGAGGCTCTTGATCATCTGCCACCAGCCTTGGTTGAGCCCCTCCGGGCCGCCCATGATCATCGTCTTGGGCACGCGCACGTTGTCGAAGAAGATCTCCTGCAACGAGATCACCTTCGAGCCCATCTTGCCTTGCTTGCGCAGCGTGATTCCGGGCAGCGTGCGCTCGACCATGAAGATGGTGACGCCACCGTAGCGATCGTCTTTTTTCGTCCGCGTGACGAGCATGATGTAGTCGGCGACGTCGGCGCCGGAAATGTAGTGCTTGTGGCCGTTGAGGATGAAGTCGTCGCCGTCAGGCGCGCCGAACGTGGTGATCGCCGCCGCATCGGAGCCGGCCTCCGGCTCGGTGAGCGCGAAGCAGCCTTTCATCTTTCCCTGGATGATCCGTGGCAGGTAGGCGCGCTTCTGCGCTTCGCTGCCGTTCATCTTGATCATGTGGCCGGCAAAGAAGACCGGGAGCAGGTAACACGCCGAGGCGGCCTCGCTGCCGTAGGCGAGCTCCTCCGCGGTGAGCACGAAGTCGATCGCGTTGCCGCCGATGCCACCGTATTCTTCGGGGAAGTAGACGCCGAGAATACCGGTCTCGGCCAGCTTCGGCAGCAGCTCGTGCGGATAGCGCTCTTCGCGCTCGAGCTGCCGGTCGAGCTCCGGCGAACAGTTCCGCTTGATGAAATCGCGGATGGTGTTGCGGTAGGCCTCTTGTTCCGGGGTGAAGCTATGATCCATGACGCCTCCGGCGGGGAACGAAGCCAATGGAAAACCGGAAACCGGGAATTGAGAATGAAGAACCGGTCAATGTCGGAGTCCCCGGACCTTCGCCGTTCGCCCGTTTTCCATTCCCGGTTCTGCATTCCCGGTTTTCCATTCTCTTCTTCTCGCTGGTTACCTTCGTGGCCGGAATTTCGGCAACGTCACCTCGTCGTTCACCTTGTCGAACACCACCTCCACCGGCATGCCGATGAAGATCTGTTCGTTGGCGCATTCGACGAGATTGGTGTGCAGGCGTGCGCCTTCTTCGAGCTCGACGATGGTGACGTTGTACGGCGTGTCGGCGTTGAATGCCGGGTGCTGCGATTGGTGAACGACGATCCAGCTGAACACCGTGCCACGGCCGCTCAGCTGAGCCCATTCGAACTCTTCCGAGAGACAGCGCGCACAGAGGAGCGCCGGCGGAAAGCGGATGTGTCCGCACGGCAGGCATTTCTGCATCCGCAACTCGCCGCGCTGCGCGGCCTCCCAGTACGGTGCGGTGTCTTCGCTTGGGCGCGGCAGGGGCTTTTCGATCACGAACATAGGGTCTCCTTGAGGGGCTTGGGGGGCAGTGATCCTTCCTCAAGCTCCCAAGCCCGCATCTCATTTTCCCAGAATCAACGCGCTGTAGCTCACCGTCGGCGGAGCCTCGTGTGGGGCGCCGCCGTAGCCGGTGACCAGGCAGAGCTCAGCGTCTGGTACTTGCCGGGCACCGCACTCGCCGCGCACCTGACGCACGCCTTCGCGAATGTGCCCGAAGCCCGAGAGGTGCCCCTCCGAGATGAGGCCACCGGCGGTGTTCGCGGGCAGCGTGCCGCCGAGGCTGAGGTGATCGCCCGTAATGAAGTCGCCAACCTCCTCGGGCTTGCAGATACCGTACGCCACCAGGTCGTGGATGACGCGCGGCGTAAAGGCGTCGTAGAACTGTGCCACGTCGAGATCCTTGGGCCTCACGCCCGCCATCCCGTAGACCATCTCCGCCGCCGGCTTCCCACCCCAGGGCTGGTTGTCGTTTCCACGCGGGTGGATCATCTCCGACGAATGCGATTGTCCGGCGCCCAGGATGCGTGCCGGGGGCTTCGCCAGGTCCCGCGCCCGTTCCATCGAGGTGACGATGAAGGCGCCACCGCCGTCGGTATTCGGGCAGCAGTCGAACAAGCGCAACGGCTCCGCCACCCAACGCGACCGCATATACGCCTCCAGCGTCATCGGCTTCTTCATCTGCGCATCGGGATTGAGCAACGCGTGCTGCCGCCAGGTCACCGCGATCTGGCCGTAGTGCTCGTCCTTGAAACCGTGCTCGTGCTGTTGCCGGCGTTTGATATGCGCCATCAAGGTAATGGCGCCGACGTCACCGTACGGCACCTGAAATTCGGAGCCGAAGAGCTGCATGGCGACGCCTTGCGGCCAATTCTGTGTGGCGAAGCAGCACAACACGGTGCGGCAGTATCCCGCGTCGATCGCCGCAATCGCGGTCGCCGCCGAGCCGCACGCGGTAGCGCCGCCCATATCCATCGTCGCCGAAAACGTTGGCGCGACCCCGAGGTAGGCGGCAACGCGCGCCGCCCATCCGTGCTGCTCGCCCATGATCGCCGGCATCATCACCAGCACCCCATCGATCTCGTGGCGCGGCACCCCCGCGTCCTCGATCGCACGCTTGCTGGCCTCCAGCGTGAAGCCCATGGTGCTCACGCCTTGCAGCTTCCCGAAGCGTGAGGTGCCGACACCGACGATTGCGTACTTGCCCGAGAGATTACA
>CAZTDK010000045.1:0-16944 GCA_964611965.1 uncultured Binatia bacterium (SeqCode)
TTCCTCCGCTTCCTCATCGTCTGGGCGTTGGGCAGCATCTGCTTTTACAGCTGGGCGCAAGAGAAGGTGCCGTGGTTGCTCGTACCGGTGCTGTTGCCGATGTCGCTGCTGGCGGCGAAATGGTTTGGTCAGCTGATCGAAACGCGGCAGATCCAGAAGCCGGCGATCGCGCTGTCGGCGGCGGCGGTCGCGGTGTTCACCCTGTGGTCCCTGGTCACGGTGAACTACCTCTACGATGCGCCGCGGCCGGCCGAAGGGACGGGGCCGCGCCATGCGGAGATGCTCGCTTACGTGCAATCGACGTACGATGTGACCGACGTTGTCCAGAAACGGATTGAAGCCGAGGCCGCCAGGCAGGGCACGGGGACGCAAACGCGCTTGGCCGTGTCGGGCAATGCCACATGGCCGCTCAGCTGGTATCTGCGCCACTACCCGGTGAACTGGGCCGCGGATGTGCGCAAGGTCGATACGCCCATACTCATCATTGACAAGGAAGCGACCAACGCCATCGACAAGGCGCTCGGCGACAAGTACGAGAAGGTCAACTTTCAGATTCGTGGCTGGTGGGAACCCGACTGGAAGGGCATGACCGTGCCGAAGGTGGTGCACTGGCTGCTCACCCGCGAAGCCTTCAATCCGGTTGGCTCGAGTGATGCGACGATGTACGCGCTCAAGCCCGGTGCCACCATCGAGTCGATCGCGGTCAATCCCCCACCTGCCGCGCAGGGCTATCCAGCTGCACCGAAGATCCTGGCGCCGGTCGCGGTCTGGGGCCAGAAGGGCACCGGCCAGGGACAGTTCGACGAGCCCCGCGGGCTCGGCGTCGACGCGAGCGGCAACGTCTACGTCGTCGACAGCAAGAACAACCGGGTCCAGAAGCTCGGCCCCGATGGTCAGCCGCTGCTGGTCTGGGGCAAGGAGGGCGCCGATCCGGGCAGCTTCAAGGATCCGTGCGGCATCGCCGTTGGCCCCGACAGCGTGCTGTACGTCGCCGATACCTGGAACCACCGCATCCAGAAGTTCGACAGCAACGGAAAGATCATTGGTCCCGAATGGCACGCGCAAACCGGCTTCTGGGGGCCGCGTGGCATCGCGGTGTCGCCGGATGGCAAGTCGGTGTACGTGACCGATACGGGCAATAAGCGCGTCGTCAGCTTCGATTCCTCTGGCAAGGAGATCACCGCGTGGGGTCACGAGGGCTCGAAGCCCGGCGAGTTCATCGAGCCGGTCGGCATCGCGGTGAATGCGGAGGGCCAAGTGCTGGTCGCCGATACCGGCAACCATCGCGTGCAGGTGTTCGACGGCGAGGGCAAGTTCGTCCGCGAGTTCAAGGTGTTCGGCTGGGACGAGTTCTACACGGAGCCCTACCTGGCGATGCTCGGCAACGATCTGGTGGTGACCGACTCCTACGCGCATCGCTGCGCCCGCTACCAGGACGGTGTCTTTGCCTACTCGTGGGGCAAGAGCGGCACGGACAAGGGCGACTTCAACCGCCCGATCGGCATCGCCGCCGATATGAAAGGCAGCGTGTACGTGTCGGACACCATGAACAACCGCATCGAGAAGTTCGACCTGACCGGGGTGACGAAGTAGCAGTCGGGCGCCAGGCTCCCGCGGCGCGTCAGCGGCGTTGCCCGCGATTTCAGAACACGCCGCCGCGGAACCGAGCTCACCCCTCCCTCGTTCGGCGGGACTGCATATTTTCTTCAAGATGTAGGGGCGATTCGGGAATCGCCCCACTCGGTGCCGATTCGACGCGGCGCTTCGGGCAGTCCCCGAGCTGCCCCTACACGCGAAACGCCTGATTCCGAGAAATTCGATAGTTCCTGAAAGAGAGGCGCAACCTGAAGATGCGCTGATTTCATCCAGCCGGCTGCTCTTCCCTTCGTGGAGAAAGCTCGTCGCCGCTTGCGAGTGAGCATGAATTTGCTTAGGTGGACTGTGGGGCAACACCTAATGAGGCGGCGGAAAGCAAGAATGTGTCGAAGTGTCAGTGCGCGAAGCCCGAGTGGTTTCGCCGACGGGTGCGTGCGCGATTCGTAACGCTAGCGTTCCTCGTAGTCATATCGCCGCTTGCCACGGCGGCACAGCCCGAAAGCACGCGTCTCACCCCCAGCGACTACGCTGACGAGGCGAAGCTCGTCGCGCTGCTGTGGAATCAGTCGCCCGACGTGCTCGAGGCGCGTTCGTCCGCTGGCGTGGCGGCCAGCGAGGTGACGCGGGCCCGCAAGTTTCCCAACCCGACCCTGGATTTCACCTGGGGTACGATTCCCGTGGGGCGGACGAACCCGCCGCAGCTGAGCGACCCGCTCGATCATGTCCCCAACTACAACGTCGGCCTCTCCGAGCTGATCGAGCTGGCGAAGCGCGGGCCGCGTCAGGCCGCCAGCGTCGCCGAGTACGAGCGCAGCCATGCCCAGGCGCTGGTTGCGGTAGGTACCCGCTTCTTCGATGTCCTCGGCGCGGTGGGACATATCGCCAAGGGCCAGGTGCGGCAGGCGGTCACCGAGCAGTTGGTCGAAGCCAGCGGCGCGCTCCTCGATCTCGATCGCGTCCGCGTGTCGAAGGGCGAGATCGCGGAGATCGACTTGAACCGCGCCGAGGTCGAGCACGAACGCCTGCTGGCGACGCGCGACGCCGCGGTCACCGATCTGGAAGCGGCGCGCGCCGAATGCGCGGCGGTCGTCGCGCTGCCCTGCGAGCCCTTCGAGTCGGGCGCCGCGGCGCGCGCCTTCCTGGAGCGCAGCGCGGCGGCGGAGCTGCCGTCGCAGTGGTCGGAGGAGGTCGAACGCAGCCGTCCGGATATTGCCGGGCTCGACGCGGCGTTGCGTGCGGCGCACGAGCGCGCGACGCTGGCGCAACGCCGCGTCATCCCCGACGTGACCGTGCGCCTGGGCTACACCTACGACCAATTCGTGCTCTCGGGCGACCAGCGCAACAGTCTGTCGCTCGGCATGCAGCTGCCGTTGCCGGTGGCCGATCAAGGGCAGGCCGATCTCCAGGCCGCGACCGCGACGCTGCTCCGGGCAACGCAAACCCGCGACGCTCTGGTCAACGCCGGGCGCATTGCGCTGGACTCCGCGGCGCGCCGGCGGCAGCTCATTGCCACACGCGCGCGCCAGCTCGACACCGCCTTGGCGAAGGCACGTGACGTGCGCGATACGCTGCTGGCCGCGCAGCAGCGGGGCGGGACGTCACTGACCGACGTGCTGCTGGCGCGCCGCGGGTATCAAGAATTGCTTCTCGATCGGAGTGACTTGGACGCCGACGCGTTTGAAGCGGCGCTGAAGCTGCGCGAGGCCGCCGCGCTTTTTCCACGGCCGGGCGACCACACGGAGGCGTATGCAAAATGAATGAACCGCTGACCCACGATCCGACCGCCGGCTTGCCGGCGTCGAGCCCGCGGCCCGCGGTGCTTTGGGGTGGCCTGGCCGCGCTCGCGCTGGTCGCGACGTTCGCCGTGCTGTCGACACGGCACAGCGAACCGCTGTCCGAAGCGGCGGCCCCGTACACCGTCGCCAACGACGCCGTCGATGTGACCAAAGGCGCGCCGACGTGGCAATACATCGAGCTGACAAAGGCGGTGCTTGCCGATCCGATTGCGCCCGAGCCGGTGCCCGGACGGGTGGCGTTCGACGAGGCCGGCGCCCAGCCGGTCGTTGCGCCGCTCCAGGGACACGTCGACACGGTCGCCGTGCGTCTCGGGCAGCAGGTGCAGCCCGGTGAACGCCTGGTGGCCGTGCGCTCCGGCGCGCTCGTCGATCTGCTGCGCGAGATCGATCTGCTGCAAGCCAAGGAGACGGCGCGCACCAAGGCGGTCGAGCGCGTGCGCGCGCTGGTGCAGCTGAAGGCCTCACCGGAAAAGGATCTCATCACCGCGGAGCAGGATCTGCGGCAGGCGCATCTGGCGCGCGAAGCGGCGGAGCTGAAGCTGCGCAGCGTGCCGGTGAGCGCCGCCGCCGACGGGCTCTACTGGATCACCGCGCCGCGTGCCGGCGTCGTGGTCGAGCGTACGGTGCTCGTCGGGCAAGAGGTGGGCCCGGACCGCAGCGATCCGCTGCTGGTCATCGGTGAGCTTGACGAGGTCATTGTGGCCGTCGATATGCCCGAGTCGGCCGTCGCCGATCTGCACCTGGGCCAGCCGGCGCGTATCACGTCGCCCGCAGTGCCCGGCCGCGAGCTCAGCGGACAAGTGGAGTACATCGGCGAGGTGGTCGATCCGGTGCGCCGCATGGTCAACGTCCGCTTGCGGGTGATCAACAGCGACCGCGCGCTGCGTCCGAACGCCTTCGTGCAAGCGGCGTTCGTGGCCGAAGGGGAGACGCGCATCGTCGTTCCCGCCGAAGCCGTGGTCAGCGACGACCAGCAGTCGTTCGTCTTCGTGCAGACTCCCGACCAGCCGCAGCATCTGCAGCGCCGTGCAGTGCTCATCGGCCGACACCGCGAGGGCAAGGTGGAAATCTTGAGCGGCCTGCAGCCCGGCGAGACGTTCGTGGGCAAGGGTGCCCTCCTGCTGCTGAACGCGATCGACCTGGCGCAGTGAGCCGCAGTGTTCGAGCACATCGTTCAGTTCTCGCTGCGCAACCGGGCGGCGGTGTTGTTCTTCACCGCGGTGGTGGTGGTGGGCGGTCTATTCGCCTTCCGCGGTCTTACCATCGAAGCCTTTCCCGATCCGACCGATACCCAGGTGAATGTCATCACCATCTTCCCCGGCCAGCCGTCGGAGGAAGTCGAACGGCAGATCGGCTTGCCGATCGAGCGCGCGCTCAACGGAACGCCGGGCTTGTCGCGCCTGCGCAATCTGTCGCTCTTCGGACTGTCATTCGTCACCATGACCTTCGCGGATGGCGTCGATGCGCTGTTTGCGCGCGCCCAGGTGCTCGAACGCCTGCGTGACGCGACCCTGCCGCCGGATATCGAGCCGACCTTGGGCCCCCTGGCCACGCCCATCGGCGAGATTTATCGCTACACGCTGACCGGTGGCGGCGATGATCCGATGCGCTTGCGCACGCTCCAGGAATGGGTCGTACGACCGCGGCTGTTGCGCGAGCAGGGGGTGGCCGATGTGGTCAACTACGGCGGCCTGGTGCGCGAGGTGCACGTGCAGCCGTCGCCGGCAAAGCTCGCGGCCTTCGGGCTGACACTGGAGGACCTGGAGACGGCCTTGAAGAAGGCGTCGCAGAACGCCAGCGGCGGCATCCTCGAACGCGGCGCCGAGCAAATGGTCATTCGCAGCCAAGGGCTGTTTCAGCGGCTCGAAGACATCGGGGCGGTGCACGTGGCGATGCACGAGGGCACGCCAGTGCTGGTGCACGACGTCGCGGAGGTGTCCGACGGCTGGGCGCCGCGCCAGGGCGTCGTCAGTCGCGACCAGCAGGTGGACAGCGTCGAAGGCATTGTCCTCATGCGCCGCGCCGAGAATCCGTCGGTCGTGCTCGCCCGCGTGCGTGCTGCCATCGAGGAGATCAACGGCCGGATGCTGCCGGACGGCATCCATGTCAGCCCGTTCTACGATCGCACCGATCTGGTCAACACCACGTTGCGCACCGTGGGCCGTAATCTGCTCGAAGGCGCCGCGCTGGTGACCCTGGTGCTCTTCGTCTTCCTCCTCGACCTGCGTGCCGCGCTGATCGTCGGCGTGATCATTCCCTTGTCGCTGCTGTCGGCGTTCATCTACCTCCGCCTGCGCGGCATGAGTGCGAACCTGCTGAGCATGGGGGCGGTCGACTTCGGCATCATTGTCGATGGCGCGGTGGTGATCATCGAAAGCATCGTGCGGCGCTTGTCGGCGCCGTCGCAGACGGCGGAGCACGCGGCGCCGCTGGCGCCCGAGCTGTTGCAGGCGCGCATTCGCTTTGCGGTGAACGACGTGGTGCGGCCGACGGTGTTCTCGCTGCTGATTATCATTGCCGCGTACCTGCCGATCTTCCTGCTCGAACGGGTCGAGGGCCGCATCTTTGCGCCGATGTCGAACACCGTGGTGGCGGCGTTGATCGGCGCGCTGCTGTTCTCGCTGACGCTGGTGCCGGTGCTGGCGACGTTCTGTTATCGCCGGCCGATCCGTCACCGCCTTTCTCCCGTCCTCGTCTGGGCGCAGGCGGCCTACGAGCCGACATTGGGATGGGCGCTGCGGCATCAAGCCATCGTGCTCGCCGGCAGTCTCGCCGCGCTGCTCGCCGCCGTGCTCGCGCTATCGGGGCAGGGCTCGGAGTTCTTGCCGGAGCTCAACGAAGGTTCGCTCTATCTCACCTTCACGCTGCCGGCGAACATCTCGCTGAACGAGGCGCGGCGGCTGGTGCCGCGGGTGACCGAGATCATCCGGCGCTACCCGGAAGTCGAGGAGGTGCTTTCGCAGCTCGGTCGCCCGGAGGACGGCACGGACCCGACGCTCACCAACAACCTGGAGTTCTTTGCCAAGCTCAAGCCGTTGCATCTCTGGCCCGCGGAGGTGCGGACCCTCAACGATTCCGTGAGCCGCATCAATCAAGGGCTGAGCGCAATCCCCGGGTTGGAGGTGAACTTCTCGCAGCCGATTCGCGACAACGTCAACGAGAACATCTCCGGGCAGTTCGGGCAGATCGCGGTCAAGCTGTACGGCGACGACCTCACCCAGTTGCAGCAGTTGGCGGAGCGCACCAAGGCGGCGATTGCCAAGGTGCAGGGGGTCGCCGACCTGGGCATCGTGAAGAGCGCCGAGATCCCGCAGATCCACGTCGAGCCGAATCGCGCCACGCTCGGCCGCTACGGGCTCGACATGGAAGACTTTCAGCACGCCTTGCAGGCGGCGCTCGGCGGGCAGCCGGTCGGTGTGTTTTGGGACGGCGAAATGCGCCACGACATCGTGCTGCGCTATCCCGCCGCGGCGCGCGACGACGTCGAGAAGATCCGTAAGCTGCGTGTTGCAGTGCAAGGCGGGGTGACGATTCCCATCGAGATGCTGGCGGAGGTGTCGGTAGGGCAGGGGCGTGCCGCGATCAGCCGCGAGAACGGGCATCGCTATGTGGGGATTCGGATGAACGTGCGCGGCCGCGACCTCGGCTCGTTCGTCAATGAAGCGCGCGCCCGCGTGGCGCAGGAAGTTCCCTTGCCGATGGGCATGATGATCGATTGGGGCGGCGAGTTCGAGAGCAAGGAACGGGCGATGGCGCGGCTGACCTTGGTCGTACCGGTGGCGCTCTTGATCACGCTGATCCTGCTGTTCAACGCCTTCGGCGCCTTCGGTCCGGCGGTGCTGGTGTTGCTCAACGTGCCGTTCGCGCTCGTCGGCGGCGTGGCCGGCCTGGTGTGGATGGGCATGCCGCTGTCCGTGTCCGCCGCCGTCGGTTTCATCGCGCTCATCGGCCAGGCGTCATTGAACGGCGTGCTCGTTCTGTCGGCGATCATCCAGCAGCGCCGCGACGGCGCGGCGTTGGATGATGCCATCCTGTTTGGCTGCCGCGATCGTTTGCGCGCCGTGTTGATGACCGCGACGCTGGCGGCGCTGGGACTGGTGCCGGCGGCGATGAGCCACGCCATCGGCAGCGAGGTGCAACGTCCCATCGCCGTGGTGATCGTCGGCGGCACGATCAGCGCGTGCGCACTGACGCTGGTGGTCCTACCGGTGATGTATCAACTGTGGGTGCGCACGGCGGAGCAGTTCATGCCGGCAGTGGCGAGCGCGACCTGAAAGCGCCCGCACCCGTGTGCCGCAGTGCGACAAAGCTGCTCACGCAGAGACGCACAGCAGACACCGCAGAGGGCTGGAAGATGCTCCCAACAAGATCATTGTGAATGCGATTGGCCCATTCGCGGCCTGGGAGCGTCGCTGCGTCCTCTGCGACGCTGCGCGAGCTTTTCTTTTGTCACGCGGTCGGCGCGGCACAGTCCGGAGAGCGTGTGCGCTTGCACACGGAGGAGACACGCCGCGTCTGCGCAGCGGTCACGGCGCATCCCGCATTTCGGTCTGGCCACGACGGACGATCGGCCGTGGCAACCCGACTCGATCGGCCTTCGCCTCGGGTCAACCAGGTCTACGGTGCTGCGCCACGCTCTCGACGATGGCGCCGATGATCTGCGTCAGCGTGGCTTGTCCGGGCGTATAGATGCCGGCGACGCCGCAGCGCTTGAGCTGGTCCTGGTCTGCTTCCGGGATGATGCCGCCGACGAAGACCGGGACATCCGCCAGGCCACGGTCGCGCAGCAGTTGCGTGACTCGCGGGATCAACGTCATGTGCGAGCCGGAGTGGATGGACAGACCGATGGCATCGACATCCTCTTCGAGTGCCGAGGCGATGATTTGCTCGGGGGTGAGGCGGATGCCGTCGTAGATTACCTCGAGCCCGGCTTCCTTGGCACGCACGGCGACCTGTTCGGCGCCGTTCGAGTGCCCGTCGAGCCCAGGTTTTGCGACCAGTAGACGGATCGGGTGTCCGATCTCGCGAGACACCGCGGCGGCGCGCGTGCGCACCGTGGAGATCGTCGCCGCGTCGCCGGAGAAGGTCGCGCCCTGGAGCCCGGTCGGCGCGCGGTACTCGCCGAAGACTTTGCGCAACGTGCCGGCCCACTCGCCGGTGGTGACGCCCGCATGCGCGGCACGAATCGACACCGGCATGATGTTGCCGCCGCTGCGCGCGGCGTCGGCGAGAGCGCGCAGCGCGTGGTCGGCCTCCGCTTGATTCCGCTGCTGACGGAAGGCGTGCAGGCGCTCGATTTGCTGGCGCTCCGCCTCCGGGTCGACGACGAGAATGCTTTCGGCGTCGGCGGTCACTAACGGGGAAGGCTCGGTCTCGGTGAACTTGTTCACGCCGACGACGGTCAGCGCGCCGCTCTCGATCTTGCGCTGGCGTTCGGCGTGGCTGGCGACCAACGCGTGCTTCATGACGTCGATGGCTTGCGCCGCGTCGCCGAGCCGTTGGATGCGTTGCAACTCGGCGTCGGCACCGGCCATCAGCTCGTTGACCTTGGCTTCGATGACCGTCGAGCCGGCGAAGATATCGTCCTCATATTCGAGGACATCGGTTTCCAGCGCCAAGACCTGCTGGATACGCAGCGACCACTGCTGATCCCACGGCCGCGGCAGGCCGAGCGCTTCGTTCCACGCCGGCAGCTGCACGGAGCGCGCGCGCGCCTCCTTGGACAAGGTCACCGCCAGCATTTCGAGGACGATGCGCTGCACATTGTTCTCCGGCTGCTGCGCCGTGAGCCCCAGCGAGTTCACCTGCACGCCGTAGCGGAACCGGCGCTTCTTGGGATCGGTGACGCCGTAGCGCTCCGCCATATAGCGATCCCAGAGGCGCGTGAACGCCTTCAGCTTGCACATTTCTTCGATGAAGCGCAGGCCGGCATTCACGAAGAACGAGATCTGCGCCACGACATCGGGCATCGAAATGCCGGGGCGTTTCTGGACGCGGTCGAGCACGGCGAACGCGTTGGCGAGCGTGAAGCCGATTTCCTGCACCGGCGTCGCGCCGGCTTCTTGGAGGTGGTAGCTGCAGATGTTCACCGGGTTCCACTTCGGGATGTGCTCGACGGTGTACTCGATGGTATCGGCGGTGAGGCGCAGCGACGGCTCGGGCGGGAAGATGTATGTCCCGCGCGCCAGGAACTCCTTGAGAATGTCGTTCTGCGTCGTCCCGCGCAGCGCCCGCGGGTCCGCCCCCTGGCGCTCCGCGGTGGCGACGTACAGCGCCAGCAGCCAGGCCGCGGTGGCGTTGATGGTCATCGAGGTGTTCATCTTCGCCAACGGGATTTCGGCGAACAGCGCCTCCATGTCGGCGATGTGCGAGATCGGTACGCCCACCTTGCCGACTTCGCCCGCGGCCATCGGCTCGTCGGAGTCGTAGCCGGTTTGCGTCGGCAGATCGAAGGCGACGCTGAGCCCGGTTTGTCCCTTTGCGAGGTTCTTGCGAAACAACTCATTCGCGGCCCGCGGGTTGGTGTGGCCGGCGTACGTGCGGATCAGCCAGGGATCTTGTGACATGCGCAGAAGATAGCCTGGCGGTACCCGCTGAGGCAATGTGGCCGCGGCCCGCCCAGCTGGCGCGAGAGGATGGGGAGGCTGTGGCAGCTTCTATGGCTGGGGCGTCACCGAACCTGCTGCGACCGCTCTCGTTTCGCGCCGCGCGCCTTCTTCCGGGCCGTCCGCCGGACGCTGCGAAACAGCATCGCGTGCAGGTGCAGTGCGCCGTCGTCGGCGGCAGAACGGGCGCGGCGCTTGAGCGCTGCGAGGTCCTGATTCCACTGCTGCCCGACGGCGTCGCGCGGCAGGCGCGCCGTGTGCGCGGCGGCCGCGAGCGGCAGCATCGACGCCAACGCTTGTTCGACGGCGAACGCCGCGGCGTCCGCCGTCTGCGCGGCTTTCAACGTCGACGCGGTGCAGCCGTTGAGCCGCTGTGCGGCGGCAACCAGTTTGTGGATGGCTTGCGCTTTGGTAGCCGCCGCAAGACGTTGCAGCACCGCCGGCGAGGGTACGCCAAAGCCGCGAAACGGATTGGCGCGTGGCTGGTGCTCGCCCATCAGGGCGCGTGTAAGGCTCTCGACAGCGGCATCTTGCCCGCCGTTGCGACGCCGTACCACCGCCGCCGCGTCAGCAACCTTACGATCCGCAGCCTCGACGACACGCTGCGCAGCGACGTAGCGCGCATGCGTGGCTGCAAACGCGGTCAGCCGGTGCTGCACCAGCTGCGTGTCCATCGTCTCTGCAGCCGCCAGGACCGCCGCGCCGATCTCCGCCCGAGCTCCCGGACCCAATCTGGGCATATTGCTCACCACCAACAGTGTGAAACCGCAGCTACGACATTCTCTGGCCCGGTGCAAACGGCGCCGCGCATCCTCCGCATCTCGGCGCCCGCCGATATGTCCCTCAATGTCGGAATCTGCACGCCGTTGCGCTCGCGGGCAGGTGGGGATTGAGATCTCAAGCTCCGATGAATGCGCTGATGGCGTGGGGATGGCGGTTTCAAGCGTGAGGATTCGCTCTGGAGAGCGCAACCCGCCCTCTTTGGTTCCCGGATAGCGCGGAGCGTACCCGATCGAGCGATTCTGGTCCCAAAATCAGCCGTCGGCCCGTGGGGAAAGCGATTGCAAGGCCAGGCTTGTAGCGCGGACGCGCGGGGAAAGGCATTGCAAGCCCCTCGCGTCCGAAATTTGAACTGCGCCGATCGTCAGAGCCGAACGTTCACGCCTTCAAGAAAGGCGGCCGTAACAATGCGATCAGCGGCAACTCGATCTTCTTCAACCAGATGTCGGAATCGTACGCGTCTACGAGGTGGGGCGTGGCGTGGCAGCCTCCGGTGTCCGGCCCGGCGTGGCGTGCCGACTTGCGCCGAGGCGGCGGGACATGGCGCGTTGGACTTCGCCCTGGAGCTCGCGGCGCAGCAGCAGGAGCTTGGCTTGCTGCTCTACGGTGAAGATTTTCTGTAACTCGCGGAAGGTGTTTTCCGGAGCCAGGGCCAGCTTCTCGTCGAGCTCGTTCGCCTCGTTGATCAGTTGAGGTAGGTCGGCGGTCTCCGGCTTTTTCAACGCGGTGCGCAGCCGTGCTTCCAAGGCTTCGCGCTGGCGCCGGAGATCCTGGCGGCGCTCGTCGGACGCGCGTACCACGGCAGCCACCTTGAGCGCGTCCTGGTCATTCAACTTCAGCGCGTCCGCGATGCGCACGACTAGAAATGTCCGCGCCCGCTCCCGGTGCGCTCCACTGTGGGGTGTCGGCTGCTGTGCGAAGGCTGGCAGCGTCGCGAGGACAGCGAGGCAGACGAAGGCGCGGGTGACTTGCATGGATTCTCCTTGCCGGAACAATCGTGGTGTCAGGTCGCGTCCCCGAGCAAATCGTCGACCCCATTCAGGGCGTCATCATCGAGGTCGTACGCTTCAAAGAGCAGCGGATCGCTGGTCGGAGCCAGGAGATCGTGCGACGCCGGGGCTGCGAGCAGGGGGTCGTCCTCGTGCACGCTGAGTGACAGCACCTCATCGTGTGGGGCCACCACATCGGAGAGCGCGCCGAGCGCTTCCGCGTCCAGGGCTGTGACCTGCGGGGTCGGTGGACGCGGTGCGTGGCGTCCATGCGATGGTGCCAGGCGCAAGACGACCAGCGCCAGCGCGACGGATACCACGGCAGCGACCGGCATCCGCCACGCCGACCAAGGTGCGGCCGACGGCTGCCAGACGATCCAGGTCGGCTGTGGCGGCGTGGCTTGACGGATGGCGCGGCCAATTGCCTGGCGTTGGCGCCGCCAGCTGTCTTCGCCCGGATCGGGGACCACAGACGTGCTTAGCAGCGCCGGCACGTCGCGCAACGCCGCCAGATCGGCGGTACAACCGGCGCAGACCGCAAGGTGCGCATTGAGCCGGCCTTGACAGTGGCTGGCCAGGTCTCCAGCAGCCGCGTCGACCAACCACGCACGGTAGGCGCGGCAGCGCCAGCGGCTCATGTGTCACGCTCCCGCATCCACTTGCGCAGAGTGGTGATGGCGTGGTGGTAGTTCACTTTGGCCGAGTTCTCGCTCATCCTTTCCATGCGCGCAATCTCCTTGAAGGCCAGGTCGCTGAACACACGCAGCACCACGACGGTGCGCTGCCGCAGCGGCAGGCGGGCGATCAAGCGTTCCAACGTGTGCTTCCAGGTACTGCCGGTGCCTTCGTCAGCGGTTGTCGCCGGCTCGTCGACTTCGTCCAGGGGCACGAGATGTTCGTCGCGGCTGCGTCGATGCGCCGTGCGCAGCTCATTTAGCGCGATTTGATGCAGCCACGTCTTGAAGCTCGAGCGCCCGGCAAATTGCCCGAGGTTGGTATATGCGTGAAGGAAAGTGGTCTGCACGATGTCCGCTGCTCGATCCGGATCATGGACGAAACGATACGCAAACGCGTACAACGACTTCTGATAGCGTTCCACCAAGACATCGAAATCCTCTCGCCGCCCGGCGAGAGTACCGCGAATGAGTATCGCGTCGTCCACGTGCAGATGCCGTAGCCCCGTTGCGTGTGGTCCCGTAAATTCGGCACCGGCCGCGAGGGGGGGCTTAACGGCATCCCGGAACGGATGCAACCAGCCGCGGGCGCCGGTTGCATCCCCTGGACGGTTTACTTGGTGTCCGCCGGTGCCGGCGCGGCTGCGCCACTCTTCTTGTGGCCGTGCTTCTTGCTCGACTTGTGTTTCTTCTTCGGCGCCGGCTGATCAGTACCGGCGGCGGGCGCTGCATCGGCTGCGGCCAGCTGCATGTGCTGTCCGGTCGCTGCCGTCGGATGTGTCTGCGAAGCGGCGTTTGCCGTCGCGACCATACCGGCCAGCGCAATGAGTCCAACCCCCACGAATAGCTTCTTGTGCATGAATGCACCTCCTTGTCCGATGAGATGCCGGGGCTGGCGGAAAGGTTAAATCGCCCGCAACAGAATGTTCGAGAGCGGGATCTGACAGGGCTGTGCGCGGAGATCACTCACGGTCGAGTCTATCAGGGTGACAGGTTGGTGGGCACTTGGTTACGGCTGATCCCGCGCCACGTAGCGTTAGCGGAGTAGCCGCGATTCCGTGCTGAGGGGGGCCGCGGACATGTTCTGCTCAAAGGACGCCCGCGAGCGTTGGAAGATCTCGGTCAACTGCTTCGCCATGACGCTGCGTCCGATGGTGCGCTTCATGGACGATCCGAATCCGGCGACCTGGTCTGTGGAGACCCGAGTCCGGTAAAAGACCAGCGTCCCTTCGGGGACCGGGAACAATCCGGAAATCGCTTGCGAGGTGTTGTATCCGTGGCTGACGTAGAAGTCGCGGTCCACCAGGGCGACCCCTCCGCTGAAAGGCAAGGCCATCCGATGGCGCAAGGTGTAGTTCGGACGTCCATCGAGCTCATAGCGGAGCAAGTAGAATCTCTCTTCGAGTCCCGCCGGCTTTCCATGTGGGTAGGAACGCAGCAGCTGCCACAGCCCGGGAGCGTATTTGCTGAGGAGCGACGCCGCCTCGGCGGCCGCGCGCAGTTCGTCAGATGGTTTGCGGGGGCCGCTGCTGCGCGCGTATGGAGGCATGCCGTCAAGCCCGTCGGCCTGATACGCGCGGTAGCGGTCGAACAGCACCAGCCGCAGCTGTCGTTCGACGTTCGCGCTGGGGTCCCCACCCACCGGCGCCAATGCATGGAATGCCCGAATCTCATCGAGCGAGAGATTGAGCGTGTCTCCAGGACGGGCCGCGAGATAGCGTTTCGCTTCCTCCGATTGCAGCGCGAGGTTGGCCACATCGTCGGGCGATCCGTGGATCACCGCCGCTGCCAAGAGGTGGCGATCCGCCTTCATATCCACCGCCGAACGAAACGCGTCCCACACATTTGCAATCGGTTGCTGGACCAGAAACGTGAGGTCCACCGCCAGCTCACGGTCTGACGATTCCGTCGGGTCGGACTGCACCATCTCGCCGCTGCGGACGCGTGCCGCCGCCTCTGCCGAGATGCCGAAGTCGCCCATCACTCCTGCGACGTCGCCGCGATCGGCAGCGACGGCGGTGCATGCCACCAGCAGCACCGCCGCTCCGACGCGCACTGGCATACTGCTTCTGTGCACTGATGCCTCTTCAGTTCGTGGTCGCTGCCGGAGCGAGTGCCAGCGACCGCGCGTTCACGCAGGCTTGTCCCGCACGAGCCCGCGCGCCTCAGCTTCGGCGCAGATATCCGGGTGGTGCAACCTCAGCGTCTCCCATGCCATTGCCCACAACGTCAGGCTGACGCTGCGCGCCGGGTTGGCGAGGTTCTGCCACGGCTTGCGGCCGATCGTCCAATGCACGCCGAAGCTGTGCGGGAGATCGGTGCGCATGGAGTTGAATCGCGGATCGATCGCCGTCCATGAATCCTGGAACTCCACCTGCAGAAAGTGCTGCTCAGGAAAGCCATAGCGGATGCCGCGCTCGTAGAGCTCCCGGTGACGCGGACCCCACTCGGGCATCGGCCGCTGGATGCGCGCGACCATGTCCTCGAAACGCGCGCGGTCCGGCCGGATGACCATGAGCCCGCCATTGATGCCGCCGGTGACATCGTCATCCGACGTCACTTCGAGGATCGCCGGCGGCACCAGCTCGCCGTGTCGGACGCCGTGCATGTGGCGCATGTATGCGTACTGGCTCGTCGGATCGACGCTCTCGATCACGGCCGCCGGGGCCGCCAGCGTAAAGAGGTGGTCGAAGCAGCGGATCGGCAAGAGGTCTGCGTCGATGAAGCAGACCCGCTCATACGGAAACAGCGTAGCGTCGAAGAGATGGAGCTTCGTGTACATGTCGCGGTAGGCATCCGCCAGCAGCTCGCGTGGATACCCGCTGTCGTGCGCGCGCAGGCGTGGGATGACGGCGACGCGATCGTAGATCTGAGCGAGCATGCTGCGTGCGTCCGGCGGAACGGAGTCATCCACCATGCACACGAGTGTGGCACTGGTGTGCATGTGCCAGCGGAGCGCCGCCCCGACGACGAGACAGCCGGGGAGGTAGCCTTCGCCCCCGATGAGGAGGGTCGCATAGGCGTAGCGCGCGGGCGAGAGATCGGCGGGAACCCGCGTGAACAGACGCGGGCTGAGTGTCGGATCGACGATGTCGCCCTCATGGTCGGCGAGGAGCAACTCGCCGGCGAGCCCGCGTGCCAGGCGCCGGATCGCCGTTTGTTCCGTGAACCGAGCCAGAAGCCGCGCCGCGCCACTGTCAGTGACGTGAGGATTGTCAGCCTGTGCCATGAGCCTGACCTCGCCGAGCTTGTGCGCCGCGCACTCTTGCTCCGACGGATAGATTGAGAGCCGGCGCTATGGATCCATCCATACGGCCATATTGCCGGAAGTCACTCATTCAGCCAAGCGTGCAGCGCCGTAGCGGACGCCCGCGGCAGACCGCTGCTGAGACGACGCTCAGTGATCTGAAGCGACGCACACCCGCGACGACACGGCTGATGACGGTCAAGGTTCCGGCTCGACCGGCGGCTGTCGGCCGCCGGCCACGCCGGTTGAAGGGAGGAATCAACGCAGGTATGCGGTTCTCCCAGTGCACGGCTCTTCGATCTCGGCGCTGGCGTACGGTCTGCCGGAAGGCCAGAGGCCAAGGAAGCGGTTCTCCCGATTGTCACTGAACAGCTCGGACGGGAACTCCTTGCCGCCGACATAATCGAGCAGGCGCGTCGCAAGGCGCCAATAGCCGTAGTAGTCGAGCAAGTTGAGCGAAGCCGACGGCTCGATGCCGTCGTGGGGCGGAATGCTGGAGGGGATCGCCGCGTGCGGGTCGGGAAAATTGTAGCGGCTGTCGGGCGCGCCAGGTGAACCGTGCCCAGCTTGGATGCGGCTGCCGCCATCGCTGTCGGAAGGCAACACCATCAAGACGCGGCGTGCCCTACGGCTGGAGCAAAGACGCTTGGCCAAGGCCTGTGCGGTCGGGACGCCGATGCTGGTATCTGCCGCGCCGGTGACCAAGACCGTCGGCAGGTCTGCTGATAGCGATTCAACCCTGCCGTAGATGCTCGCAGCATTGGCGCCGCGCGCAACGTGATGGGCATCGCCCGGGGCCACCAACATGAGTGCCTTCGGCGCAGGCAATCCGTAGCGCGCGGGATCCAGGGCAAGATTAAGGGCAATCGCCGCCCCCATGGAATAACCGTAGTAGAAGGTTTTCTTCGCATCCACCAAGCCAGGGAAGCGCTGATCGATGGCGCGCAATGCCGCGGCATCCGCTCGTGCCGCCAGCGTGGTCACTGCTTGGGGCGCGGTACGGTCGCCGTCCTGATAGACCGGATACACAACGGCGGCACGGCGGCGTACCAGAAGATCGATGAGGCCTCCGAAGTTTCGTGGGTTCATCCCCAGCCAGCCGTGGTGAAGCAGCACCAGCGGGGCGCCCACCGGAGCAGGTTCCTGTGGCACAAAGACGTAGGCGCGATTCATGCCCTCACCCACCGTGAAGCTCGCCACCCGTTTGTGGACCTTCTGCGCTACGTAGGCTTCCGGTGCGTGGCGGCGGGCCAAATC
>CAZTDK010000046.1:0-16797 GCA_964611965.1 uncultured Binatia bacterium (SeqCode)
TCAATCACCGCAACCCCAGCAATCGCGGGATGATGACAAATGCCGTGTCCAGGTCACACACGAAGAGCACCCAGCCGATGCACACGAAGTGAAACGTCAGCCCCACATTCAAGGCGCCCGCCAAACGCGAGGTGCTCCCGCCGGCAGTCCAGCCGAGGCGGGCGCGCGCCAGCTGGTAGGCACGGTACAGATTCAGCCCGATGCCGTGGTACATCCCCCACACCATGAAATGGAACCCCGCGCCATGCCACAAGCCGCACAGGGTCATGGCGAGGAAGCGGTTGACGTACGCCCGCGCTTCGCCGCGCCGGTTTCCGCCCAGCGGAATGTAGAGATAGTCCGTGATCCATGACGTCAACGAGATGTGCCAGCTGCGCCAGAAGCGCGCGACGTTCGGCTGCAGGTAGGGATAGTTGAAGTTCTCTTGCACGGTGTAGCCGAAGAGCCGTGCGCTGCCGATGGCGATGTCGGAGTAGCCGGAGAAGTCGAAGTAAATCTGCATGGCATATCCATACACGGCGAGCCACAGCTGTACCCACGTGTAGGCTTCCGGATGTGCAAAGACCGGGCTGCAATACGGTGCGACGGTGTCGGCGATGAGCGTCTTCTTCGCCAGACCGAAGAGGATGCGTTCGAGGCCGGCGTTTACATCCGCGGGATTGAACCGCTGCTGGGCGTGCTCTTGCGGGTTGAACTGTTGAAACCGCTTGATCGGGCCGCAAATCAGCGTTGGAAAGAACATGATGAACAGCCCGAAATCGCGCGGCCCCGCCGGCGGGAACGTGCCGCGATAGACCTCGATGAGGTAGTGCACGAACTCGAAGGTGAAGAAGGAAATCGCCAGCGGCGCCCGCCACTGTGAGACGCTGCCCGCCAACGGCTGCGCGCTCGGGAACACCAGCGACAAGGATTCGAAGAAGAACCCGGAGTACTTGAAGTAGGCGAGTACACCGAGGCAGCCGGCGACACCAAAGGCAAACCACAGCCTGCGCTGCGCCACCGCGCGCCCGCCGATCACCTGGCCGAGCGCATACACCATTGCGGTCATCGCCAGGATGAGCAGCAGATGTGGTGGATAGTAGAACCAATAAAAGTAGCAGCCGAATGCCGTGAGCGCCCACGGCCGCCAGCGTGGCGGCAGGAGCCAGTAGACGCAGAAGCTAACGAGCAGGAAGAGACCGTAGACCCAGGTATTGAAGATCATCGCATCTCCACTGCCGCAACCCTCTCGTGCTCACCCCGGTGGTTTTGGCAGCCCGACCTACTTGAGGTAACCCAGGGCGCGCAGCTTCTCTTCCGTCGCCGGATCGAGGACAGGTGTGCGGCCCTCTTCGGGAGCATGTTTGCTCGCATCCTCGAGGTTCATGGCGCGTGCCCGCGCCGTGTGCTCGTACTCGTCGATCCGCGCGCGCATGTCGGTGACGCCCGGCGGCCCGTCCGCGTAGCGATTGGTGCGCTCTTCCGGATCGGTTGCAAGATCGTAGTACTCGTACACAAAGCCTCCGTCCTTCCGATAGCGCGACAGCTTGCGCGTCCCAATCTGCATCATGAAGGCGGGACGCTCAAACTCGACCGAGGTGTAGTCCGGCAAGACCGCGAGACCGCCCCACGCCTCGGCGAAGTGCGGTCGCTCGGTGTGGTCGCTCCGCGGTTTGTCGAACAGCAGGTCGGCGAAGCTCGTGCCCATGACCTGCGACGGATTGGAAACGCCGGCGATTTCGAGAATGGTCGGCATCAGGTCAATGTGTCCGACGGGGGCCGCCACGCGCTTGCCTGCGGGAATGTGTCCCGGCCCCCAGAACATGAGCGGGACGTGCGTGGTTTCCTCATAGAGGTGAGCGCCGTGACCCCAATAGCCGTGCTCGAAGAACTCTTCGCCGTGATCGGACACGAGAATGAAGATCGTATTCTGGCTCAATCCATCCTGCTCGAGCGTTTCGAATAAGGAGCGCAGCTCGTCATCGGTGTAGCGAATCTCCCGATCATAGGCGACTTGCTCACGCACCGCTTGCGGCGAGGCGTCGGTGATCGGTTGACCATGGTCGTCAAAGAAACCGAGGTACTCCGGTGGCGGCATGTAGGGATCGTGTACCTGAAACGTATTCAAGAAGAGGAAGAACCGCCGATCCTTGTTGTGAGCCAGCCAGGTGCGCGCCTTCTGGAACGTGAGCTTGACCTGCCCGAGCGGAGACATGACGTCCGGGCTCTTGTTCTCGGCGTAGCTATTGAACCCGCGCCCGAAGCCGAACTCAGTTCCCAACCACCCATCTTCGGTAACCGCGCCGGTTTCGAAGCCGCCGGCCCGCAGTGTCTCCGCCAGGGTCACCAGCCAATCCGGCAGCGTTTGGAGGAGACCGACGGTCAGCCCATGCACGCTCGGCTGCACCGAGGTGAACATTGTCATGTGCGATGGCGGCGTGGTGACTGCGGCGGCGACGCAGTGATCAAAGACGGTGCCCTGCTTGGCGAAGGTGGCGTCGATGAACGGTGCGGTGTCGCGCGTATAGCCATAGAGGGGAAGATGTTTTGCCGAGAGCGTATCGATCGACAGGAGGATGACGTTGGGTCCATCGGTCGGGACGCGCGGGACGTAGACGGTGGGATTGGACCATGCCGGAAGAGAAAACGCGTCTTTGTTTGGATTGCTGACGCGCGTTTCGAACAGGAACGCCCGTGTGCGGCCCGCGAGACTCTCGAGTGACACGGCGCGGTCCTGCCATCCGTGGGCATTCTCCGACGACGGATCGAGGCGTTCGGAGAACACCGGCTCACACACATCGGCTTCCTCGTCGCACGCCTTGATGGTGAAGACGACCGGACCTTGCGACCATGCCGGTCGCTTGATGCCCATACCAAAGGAAAGACGAGCCGCGGTGGGAAGCTGGACCGGTTGTGTGCGGTATGACGTCGTCCGTTCGGGCGCAATTGCGATGCCCTCGACATAGACCTCGATTTGTTTTCCCGCGGCAGCGGCCGGTAACGCCAGCCGCACGTGCACTCTTCGCTTGCCCTGACCGTCCTCGGTTTTCACAATCTCTGCCGGCAGACGTTGCCAATTCCGATCGACGTTGATCCGTGGCCGCAGCGCAATGCGCTCGACGTTCAGCAGCTTGTCCGGAACTTCCGGGAAAAACTGCACATGACCGTCCGCCGGCACCGTCACATCGCGTGCGAAAACCAGAACCTCCTGCCGGAAGGGAGTGAGGACGTAGCGGGTTTCACTGAGCAGGCTGCCAACCGGGAATGTTACGGTGCTCAGCTCTGCCACGCCGGATTTGTCCCGAGCGGGAGCGTGTCCCTTTAGACGCAGCTGGGGATCGACGAAGCGCAGCGGCTGCACGCCTGTCGTCCCCGTACGGCGGAGCAGCAGTACGCCGAGGAGCAGCGCGATGCACGCGAGCCCCGCCGGGACCCAGACCAGCGGCCGTCGGACAGAGCCGATGCGATTCAGAATCCGCATGTCGATGATTCCTCAGAGAATGAAAAACCGGAAACCGGGAACAGGAAACGAAAAACCGGCAAATGGGGTTGGACGGGAACATTCACCGGTTTTAAATATCGGGTTTCCCGTTTCCTGTTTTCCATTCTCTTCTCGCGTTGAGGTGCCGAGCACCTGCTAGCGGCCCGTCGGACTGGGAAATTCATAACGACCCAACGGGGAGCGAACCATAGAAGCGACGCCGCCCGCAGGTCCGCATCAGAACTCGGTGTAAATGAATTTCGACGGTTCCTCGGGGGTGAACAGGACGCACATGATGATCATCACGACGTACAGCGCGACCTTCCAGTTGTTAGCGGCGAAGCGCCGCAAAACGACCGTGACGTCGAAGGCTGGCGCAATGGGTGTGTGCGATGGCGGGGTTCCGGCGGTTTGGGTCGCAGCCATAACTCCGTCAAGCTGCCAACTTTGCCCCCGTATGTCGAGATCAAAGGACCCTGCGGCCCTGCGGGCGGCGTCCTTTCTATGGGCCGCTCCCCGTTGGGTCGCTGCGGGCTGCCACGGTCAGACAGGTTGCTGATTTCGGCGCTGTGCTCCATGGCCGAACCCACGACAGCCCGTAAGACTAAGCAACGTACCCTCCACGCCCATGCGGTCGTTTTCCGTTTCCTGTTTCCGGTTTCCTGTTTTTCATTCTTGTAGAGGCTCGGCGTCGCGGCTGCGAGGCGTCGCGGCTGCTGGCGTCGGTGTTCCCGGCGTTGTTTGTGGCGAACGTGTCTGGAGGGGTGTTGCTGTTGAGCGCACGCCAGCGCTTGGCGTCACCGACCCGGTCGTCGGCATCGTTGGCGTACGGTCACCCTCGGCGGTGCGTGCCACCATCGGTGTGCCCTCTGAATCGGACAGCTCCGCAGCCGGCGTCGCCAGCGGCGGCGATGGCGCGGCCAGCGGCTCGTTCGGTGTTGGACCTACCCACGAGTCCTCACCCACCCGAGCAGCGGGGACTGGTGCCGGCGCGATTTGCAAGCGTTGTCGTGTCTGTAGAGGAGCCGGTGGTGTTGGCGACGGGCCCACGTTGAGCGTGAACACCACCACTCCATCGGCCAGTCCATCCGGCGCAAACTTGTCCATGCCGACGCGATCAAGGTTCTCAAAAAGCTTCGTCCGCCATGGATTCGGGAGGCCCGTCGACGAGAAGAAAAATGCGGCGCTGAGAGCGACCTGGAAGGTGCCGTTGTCGAAGAGGAGCGCCGGGAGGCTCTCCGTATCGGCGAGGTCGAGGGAGATCGTCCGCGACGAGCGACTCATCAGAAATGCCGAGGGCGCTGCGTTGGCCGCTATGGTGGCGCTGATTCCAGGGGTCAAGTTGTCTCCGTCGAAATACAGGTTCATCACCATGGCGGGTGGAAATTCGTGATCGAGGCACTGAAAGAATCCGGCGATGTTGACGACGTTCAGCAGTGACACATCGATCTCGCCGTCTTCTCGGTTGAGTAGCGGCGCCTGACCCACCCCGGCCGGCGACGAGAGAGCCAAAGCGAGCGGCCGTCCCCCATTGCCGCTCGCAGTGTGCCAGACCGGACCCATGCGCTCTCCTTCCAGAGTAACCGGCAGCAGCAGGACGCCGGTCAATTCGATCGCCGCCGCGCCGCGCACAAACCCGAGCACGAGCACGCACGCCGAAAGCGCCACGAGAGCCCATCGATGCCGGACCGCGAAGTTCTGTCGATGACGTCTCATTGCGCTCTCCGCTTCGTGGTGCCGGTCCCAACCGCAGTGACGTTGCCGATCGCTTCTGCGACCGGTTGGGCGAGCAATTGCGCGAGCTTTGCTCTCCCGGCTTCATTGAGATGGATCGGGTCGCGCAGGCCGCCGTACCGTGGTGGGCGAAAATCTGCAGGGGTCATGGTGTCGCTGTAGTCGCGCCAGATCAAGCCGGAGCGCCCGGCAAGGACACGCAGGAAGGCCAGGTATTCCTCGTACAATCCGGGGTCGGCCAAAGCTTCGCGTCCGAGAGGATTCACCGGGCCGGCATAAAGGACGCACCGGCCCGGCGCGTAGCGCCGGCATAACTGCCCGATCAGCTCGAGGGCACGCCCGTTGGCGTTCAGCCCGCCGTAGTCGTCGCGGCTCCATTCGTAGGCGTGCGCCTTGGGCAATCGCGGTGCGACCGCGACCGGCTGTTGAAGTGGCGCCGGTTGGAGAGCCGCCTGCAGCGCGGGCCACTGCTGGACGAGCGGTTGCGCCGCACCCTCCCATAGCCAGCTGCGCAGGCTGCTGCGGTACGCGTAGGTGGCCCAGCTGCTGCGCACCGCCCCGGACAGCACCTGCTCCGCCGTCAGGTTGTCGATCAACCACGTCGAGCCGCCGGCGCGTGCAAGGCGGAGGACATCGGCAGGGCTGAGCTCGGAGCCGATGCGGCTGACATACTGGGTGACTGGGTACCGCGGCAGCGCGCGCAGCGATGCCCCGTAGACCACGACATCGGCGCCGGCGCCCAGCAACTTGTCGATGAACAACAGGGCATCGCCGCCGTAGAGACCGATTTCGCTTGCATCGATGGCCTCGAGGTCGTTGCGTCCCAACCGCGCCCGCAACTCTTCGCCAGTCAGGTACGGGATGTTGGTCGTATCCAGGCCATCGACCGCATTCATCGTCGAATCGCCGACGAACGCAATCCGCACCCCAGTCGAGCGCCGCGCCAGGGCGCCAAAGAAGATCGGCAGGTCACGGCCGCCTGTGCGGTCGTGCAGGATGGCGAACGGTTTGACATAACGGGCGGCAACGTACGAATCGACGAACGGCCCCCGCACCCACCAATCGAGCGCTGCCAAGACAACCAGGACCTTCAGCAGCGTTGCCACGGGGTTCCCAAGGAGCGTGCGCCTCCACGAGCTCATGACCAGCACCGGTACTCACTTACTGCGACCGTAAGAACTGCAGATATACTCCGGCGTTGTAGTAGTCACGCACGGCGCGAATGCGCGTGCCGTCGCGGTCCAGGATCGTGACGCCGTCCAGCGGCACGGCTTTACCGGTCGGATGCGTCTGCTGCAGGTGCCACTCGATCACTACGGTGTCAGGTGCATCGACGATGCGGATCGCCGTGTAGACCCGGTCCTTCCATTGCGTCCATTCCCGCGTCAAGCGCGCCGATAGCGCCGCGACGCCGAGCGGCTCCTGTGCCGTGGGATCCCGATAGACCGCATCGGTAGCCAACAATGGGGCTACCTGCGCCGCGTCGTGGCTGTTCAGTGCATCGAGCCAGCGCTGGCCGAGGCTGCTCTCCGGCGGCGCCGAGCTACACGACGAACCCAGCACGGCGGCAGACAGAGCGATGGCGCCGGCTAACCGTTTCCACAGCTCTTGCCGACCAATCATGCCGCCAACCTCATCCGCCACCTGCGGTACCCGACCGTGCCCGCCCAGCCGACGATGCAGCTGAGCGCCCCCAGCGTGAGTGCGGCTCCGAGCTTGAAGCTGCGGGGATCATAGACAAAGGCGACTCGATGGTGTCCCGGCGGTACCGCTATCGTCCGAAAGAGATAGTTCGCCCGTTGGACCACGGCAGGCCGGTCATCAATGGATGCCTTCCATCCTGGATAGAAGGCGTCCGTCAAAACGAGGAAGCCCCCGGTGGGGTCGTTGACGTCGATCTCGACATGCGAGGGCTGGTAGCCGGTGATTTCTGCCGCCGAGATGGGCTGCGTGTTTGCACCGCTCGGCGGAACCGTTTCGCCGGCTTCCGGCTCGAGAACCACCGTTCGGCGGGCATCGAAGGTCGCGGCGCTGACGGCGCGCAGCGCATCGTCTCTGTCCCGTGCGACCTCCCAATTGTGGGCGACATAGGCGCGTGGCAACACCGTCGGGTTCTCGTAGACCATGTAGTGCCCATCTTTGGGCGGCAATGCCACCACCCACGGCGGCCCTTCGTTCTGTAGCGCCTTAATGAAGGGAACTGCAAAGGGGTGCGTCACGATGAACCGTACACTCATCAAGCTGAGCAGGCGGAGACGTTCGGGCGAGGGTTCAAAATCGAGGAATCCGATGAACGGCGTGCGATTCGGATCTGATTCTGCTTCGGTGGCGCGCCGTCCATCCAGCAACCGGAAAAATCTGTCGTACCGATCCAAGCTGAGCGGCTCGTAGTCGGTGATGGAAAAGATTCCCCGCAGCGTCCCTTGCTTCGGCATGAGCGCCGGATTCCCCGGCCATGACCAGTGAATATAGGTTCGGTCGAGTCCCTGGTGCTCTTTGACGAAGTCGAGGGCCCGTGCCTCTCCGTCGTACACGCTCAGGTCATGATAGGGGTGCACCGCCGGGCTCTTGGTGGCGATGAACAGATCGAGCGTGACCAGCGCAATCAGCATCAAGAGAATGCCGTTGCGTACCGCCGGTCGTGGGAAGAGCACGAGAGCCCACACCAGGCCCAGGCCGACAATCATGTAGGCCCGGCTCAGCATCGACATCGAAACAGCCAGGAGATAGCCGAGCGCTACGATCGACATCAGCCCGGCGGCGAGAAGCGGCGTGCGCGCCGCCCGCCCCGAGCCTGATCCGGTGATGATGTCGAGTCCGATGCCGCTCAGCAGCGCCGCCGCAAAGCCGTACAGGAAGACAATCCGCCAGGGGACGCGGAACCATGAGCCGCCGGGCAGCGCGCGGAACACCGTGAACAGCGGCGAATACACCGTGAGTGCCACCGCAATACTCCATAGGCTCAACGCCCAAAGAAATGCGACGCGCAACCGGCCTGCGCTGACGAATGCCGAGCCGGTCAGGAGCACGAGCGGCAGAATCCCAATGTACATTTGGCGCGGGAAGCCGGGTGACGAGTTGAACGCATCGGCCAGAAGCTTGTTGGGAGCGATCGGTCCCATACTGAGCGTCTGGAGCAGCGACAAGCCTCCGGGCCGCCGTGGACCCAGGCTCTGGAGCTCCAGGCTCGGAAGGAGCTGGATCGCCGCCAGCGCCGCTCCAAGGAGAAACCCGGCCGCCAGCATCGCGGCAATCAAGGGCGCTTGTTGCCGCCGCTTGCGCTGCAGCAGGACGATTACGAACCGGAACCCGGCGTAGGCCGCGGTGGCGTGCATGGAATAGGTCCAGGTCTGCAGCCACCCCGCCAACACCGGCATGGCCACGGCAACCGCCAGGAGGACTGCCGCCGAGAACCTCGGCGCCGCGAAGATCATCTCCACAGCCAGGAAACCCAGTGGCAGCCACGTAATGGCATTGATGGATGGGGTAAACCACAGCGCTTGCGATGCGACGAAACCGCCCAACATGAACACGATTCCCGCCAACGCCGCACCAGCGCGGCTGATGCGAATGTATCGGGCGTACACGTACGTCAGGACGCCGGTCGCGAACAGGTGGAGCACGGCCACCACCTCAATAGCCACGGCTGTGCTGAACAACAAGAATGGGAAATTGAGCGGATAGAAGATCCCGTAGAGCACGGAGCCCAAGAACGGCTGGCCGCAAAGCTGAAGCGGGTTCCAGAGCGGGATGTGCCCTTTGCGCATCCAATCGGCGGCGCGCAGCGCCATCGGATAGATCTGCGTGTACAAATCACCGCTCCCGGCGTGCATCTCCTTGGCCGGCAGGATCAGGCGGAGGTACCAGAAGAGCACGGAGCCAACCCCTAGGGCGATGACCATCACGGCGTCCTGGAGATTTACGCGGGGTTTCATGCTGCTCGTCCGGGCCTCGATCGAGGCAGGCACCTACACTACAGTGTCGGGTGCTTCAAGTCGCGAGATCTCGGAGTTGGGAAGCAACTCGCGGATGGCGGCTGAATGCCCAACTTCAAGAACCATTTTCCAAATGAGCGCCGCCCATGCTACCTGCTGAGAAGATGATCGCCCGCCCGTCCGCCAGGAAGCGTGTATCGTGAGATCGCCGCAGACGACGAAGCGCCTCGCCGCCCTGGTCCTCGGGCTCGGCTTCAGCGGCCTGTTCCTGGCGCTGTCGCTGCGGCGGATCGATCTGCACGGGCTCGGACAGGCGCTGGCGACGTCGACGTGGTGGCCGTGGTATGTCCTGGCGCCGATCATCTACATGGCCGGCCATTTCGTGCGCGGCCAGCGCTGCCGCACGATTCTCCGCCCACATTGCGATCTCGACCTGTGGACCGCGACCAACTGCACCATCATCGGCTACGCCGCCAACAATGTGTTGCCGGCCCGCATGGGTGAGGTGGTGCGCGCCTACGTGCTCGGGCGCAAGGCGGACGTTTCGGTCAGCCTGGCGCTGGCGATCACGTTCCTCGAGCGTTTGCTCGACGGGCTCACCATTACCTTGATCCTGGTGCTGGCCGGTTGGATCGCGCCGTTGCCGCCTTGGGGCCGAGAGCTGCGTGCCGTCGCGGCGCTGATTTTTGTGTCGGCAACCGTGGCGGTTGCCCTCATCACCACGGCACGCGGCTTCGTGCTCGACGTCGCCCGCCGCGTGAGCAGACCGCTCCCGGCGCGGCTTGCAAACCGCTTGCTGGCCATCCTCGAGCGCGCGGTCGGTGCCACCGACTGCTTGCGCGATGCGACCTTGGCTGGCGAGATTCTTTTCCTCAGTGTCGCCGTGTGGGCCGTCGAGGGGACGATGTTTCTCGTCGTGTTGCCGGCCTTCCACCTCCCGGCTAGCCCCGTCATGGCTGGAATGGCACTTTCGGTGACGAACCTGGGTATCCTGGTGCCCTCGAGTCCGGGGTACATCGGACCGTTCCATTATTTCTGTATGCAGGCGTTGCTTATGTTCGGCGTCCCGCAAGAGACCGCTCTGGGATACGCGATCATGGTGCATCTCCTCTACTATGTGCCGGTTACGCTGTGGGGGCTGTCAGCGTTGGCCGCGTACGGCATCAGCCTCGGCAGCGTCGTGCGGGCGGCGCCGAGCGACGGGATCGCCATCAGCGGTGCGCCGGAGGTGGTCGGGTGAAGCGGACCGTCAAGCTGTGGCGCAGCCAACGGGCGGTGCTGCGCGACATCGTGATCCTGATCATCCCCGCATATCCGGATCTCGATGCCGCGACCCGCGCCACTGTGGAGAACGACGTGACGCGCTACGTCGCGTCACAGATCCAGCAGATGCCGCGCTTCCTGCGGCTGCCGTACAAGCTCGCGGTCGTTACCTTCAACTGGCTGGCCCTGTGGCGCTACGCGCGGCCGTTCCGCCGCCTCCCCGCCGAGCTGCAGTCCACCTACCTTGCCTTGTGGAGCGATGCGCCGCTCGGAGCGTTCCGCGACTTCGTCAAGCTGATCCGCAGCTCGGCGCTGCTGGTCTATTTCGATCATCCGCTGGTCCTGCAGCGCCTCGAGGCCGAGCGGCGGCAGCCGGTGGTCGCCGACATTCTGGACGCGGGTACAGCCAGATGAAAGCACCTATGAGATACTCGGCTTACGCCTTACGGCGTTGCGCAACACAACACAGGGTTGACGCGCAGCACCCACCCTGGGAGCAAGAGCCAATATTCTTCCGACACCGAAGGGGTAGCGTCGACGATTCGATACGTGCGGGATTGAGGCGGCGCGACGCAACCGCTTTCAGGGTTGAAGAGGTCTCCCCCTCTCAACCCAGGGTAGCTTCGCAACCCTGGGCTGTGTTGCGCAACGCCTGCGGCGTAGAAGATGCCTCGAGATGGTCATGTCACCCGAGCTCTTAAGCCCAGGCACCTCCACCATCGGCACCACGCCGCTGCGCACGCAGGTGTTGGTGATCGGCTCCGGCGCCGGCGGGGCGATCACCGCGGCGACGCTGGCCGCGCGTGGCTACGAGGTCGTCGTACTCGAGGAAGGTCCGTATCTCGATACCAGTACCATCGCATCAAACTCGCCCGACGCCATTGCGCGGCTGTATCGCAACGGCGGGCTGACGCCGATCCTCGGGAAGCAGAGCATCGCCTATGTCGAGGGCCGCTGCGTCGGCGGCTCCACCGAAGTGAACAGCGCCTTCTGGCACCGCTTGCCGCCCGACTGTTATCACCGTTGGAGCACCGACGCCGTCCTTGCCGACTTTTCGCCCGCGATCATGGAGCCCTATTTCGACCAGCTCGAGCGCGACTTGTCGGTCTCCTACCTGAATGCGGCGCAATTGCCGCGGAGCTCACAGTTGTTTCGCCAGGGTATCGAGCAGCTCCACTGGCAGTACACCGAGGTGCCGCGTTGCCAGAAGGAAAACTCCGGCGCCAGCCCGTTCGCGCCGGGCAACAAGCAGTCGATGCAGCGCACCTATATTCCGAAAGCGCTCGCGGCGGGCGCCCGTCTCCTTCCTGACTGCAAGGCCCTCAAGCTCGTTCACGAGAACGGACGTGTCACCGGTGTTGTGGCGCAACAGTCCGCCGGCAGCACGCGACGGCGTTTCGAAATCTGTGCCGACTCCGTGTTCGTCTGCGGTGGTGCGGTGCAGACGCCGGCGCTCTTGCGCCGCAGCGGCATTACGAAGAACGTCGGCGACAACCTGTGCATCCACCCGATGATCAAGGCCGCCGCCGTGTTCGACAGCGAGATCGGTGCGCACCAGGAAGCCCTGCCCATTTTCCAGGTGAAGGAGTTCTGGCCGAACATCACCATCGGCGGCGCCGTATTCACCCCCGGCTTTCTGGCGATGCTGCTCTCCGACAACTGGAAGATGAACCAGCACGCCATGCGCGACTGGAGCCACATGGCCCTGTACTATGCCGCGACGCGTGGCATGAACCGCGGAAAAATCCGCGCCTTGCGCGGTGTCGAAGACGGCATCGTGGTGCGCTACCAGCTGACCGAGGCGGATCAAAAGAACATCAGCAAGGGCCTCGCCCACCTGGGTGAGATCCTGTTCGCTGCCGGGGCCAAGGCCGTCTACCCGTCGCTGCGTTCCCAGCCGGTGCTCAAGTCGGCCGAGCAGTGCCGCGGCTTTCTGAAAGAGCCCATTCCGGTGACGGCCATGGGCCTGTCAACCGTGCATGCCTTCAGCAGCTGCCCGATGGGCGAGAACCCGGACTTCTGCGCCACCAACTCCTTTGGCAAGGTGACGGGTTTCCGCAACCTCTACATCAACGACGCCAGCCTCATTCCCGATTCCCCGGGCGTCAATCCGCAAGGCACCACCATGGCGATCGCGCTCCGCAATCTGGACCACTTCGACGCGGAGCGCACCCACCACCAGCGAGGGAGCCTGGACATCGTGACGCGCACAAAAACCCCATCGATCTTGATGACCGGCGCGCCCGGCTGGCTCGGCACGCGCCTGGTCGAGGTGTTGCTGCGAGGCCTTCCCGGCGTCCCGCAGTTCGAGACGCCCGACTCCAGCCA
This sequence comes from uncultured Binatia bacterium (SeqCode), assembly GCA_964611965.1. Classification (GTDB taxonomy): domain Bacteria; phylum Desulfobacterota; class Binatia; order HRBIN30; family HRBIN30; genus CAZTDK01. The sequence goes on from CAZTDK010000046.1 coordinate 12,721, forward strand.
CACCATCCGTTGCCTGGTGCATCCCGTCGCCGACACCACCGTGCTCACCGAGCTGTCGCCCGCCGTTCAACTTGCACCCGCCGACCTCACCAACGCGGACGCCGTGCGCGCGTTTTGTGCCGATGCCGCCGGTGCCGTGCTGTTCCACATTGCCGGCGTCGTCCACCCGACGCGCGGCGTCCAGGAGTTCGAGCAGGTGAACGTCGGCGGCACGGACAACGTCCTGCGCGCCGCTGAAGCGGCGGGCGTGCGCCGCGTGGTCGTGGTGTCGTCCAACTCGCCGTTCGGCTTCAATCCGAACGCCGAGCACCGCTTCGACGAAGGTTCGCCGTATCATCCGTACATGGGCTACGGTCGCTCCAAGCAGCGCGTCGAGGCGCTGGTGAAGGAGGCGCAGGCGCGCGGCAAGCTGGAGACGGTCCTCATTCGGCCACCGTGGTTCTACGGTCCGCACCAACCGCCACGGCAGACGCTGTTCTTCAAGATGATCAAGGACGGCCGTTTTCCGATCCTCGGTGACGGTATGCAGCAGCGCTCGATGGCCTATGTCGACAACATCTGCCAAGGCCTGCTGCTGGCGGCCACGACGGCCCGCGCCAACGGCGAGGTCTACTGGATCGCCGACGAGCGCCCGTACACGATCAACGAGATCGTTGACACGGTGCAGCGCGTGCTCGAGGACGAGTTTGGCGTCAGCTGCGCCACGCGGCGCTTGCACCTGCCCGCTCTTGCCGGCGAGGTGGCCCGGCTCGCCGACGGGACGCTGCAAGCGCTGGGGCTGTACAACCAGAAGCTCCACGTCCTCAGCGAGATGGGCCACACCATTGCCTGCTCGATCGAGAAGGCGAAGGCCGAACTCGGCTATGCGCCAACGGTGGCGCTGCGTGAGGGGATGCTGGCGTCGGTACGCTGGTGTCTGGCGAACGGCTTGCACTTCTGAGGGCCTGCGGCCGGCGTCTCTTCTATGGCCCGCTCCCCTTCGGGTCGCTGCGGGCTTCCAATCCGACAGGCTGCTAGGACCCGCAGTCGGCGTCATTTCTATGGACCGCTCCTGTTGGGTCGCTGCATGGTTCCAAGTCCGACAGGATGCTAAGTGAACACTCCATGGCAGAACGCGCTCTGATTACCGGCGGCTCGGGCTACTTCGGCTGCTTGCTACGCGATCGGCTGCGTGCTGCCGGCGTCAGCGTGCGCGTGTTCGATCTTATCGATGTCGATGATCGCCCCCCCGACGTCGAATTCGTCTGCGGTGACATCCGCGACCTGGATGCGGTGCGTCGCGCCTGCGCCGACGTGGATGTCGTCTACAACAACGTGGCACAGGTGCCGCTCGCGAAGGACCGGCAGCTCTTCTGGTCGGTGAACTGTGGCGGCACGGAGAACCTGCTGCACGCCGTCCGTGACGCGCGTGTGCGCAAGATCGTCCACACGTCGTCCAGCGCCGTGTTCGGCGTGCCGTCCAAGAATCCGGTCGACGACAGCGTCGCGCCAAACCCGATGGAGGCGTACGGCAAGGCGAAGCTGGAGGCCGAGCGCCTCGTGCTGCGCTTCGTCCAGGAGCACGGGCTGGATGTGACCGTCATTCGTCCGCGTACTATTCTTGGACACGGGCGCCTGGGCATCTTTCAGATTCTCTTCGACTGGGTGGAAGACGGGCGCCGCATTCCGGTGCTGGGCAGCGGCGATAACGTCTATCAATTCGTGCACGCCGACGACCTGGCGGACGCCTGCATCAAGGCGGCGCAGCGGCCCGGCTTTGCCGTGTACAACATCGGCGCGGAGCGTTTCGGGACCATGCGTCAGACGTTGGAAGCCCTGTGCACCCACGCCGGCACCGGCAGTCGGGTTTACTCATTGCCCATGGGGATCGTCGTTGCCGCCATGCAGCTGACCAGCGCGCTGCGTTTGTCGCCGCTGGGACCCTACCACTCGCTCATGTACGGGCGCAGTCTCTACGTCGACATCACCCGTCCAAAGAGTGAGCTTGGTTGGCAGCCGCGCTATTCGAATGAAGCCATGATCTGCGAGTCGTATGACTGGTATCGCGCGCACAAAGAAGATGTGCGGCGCTGGACCGGCGCCTCGCATCACCGCTCCCCGGTGAAGCAGGGAATCTTGCGGCTGGTGAAGCAGCTCTCTTGAGTAGTGGAATCAACCCGCAGACTGACGCCGATTCTGACGGATTCTATCCCACCTCAGGAGGATCTGTGTTGATCTGTGCAAATCTGCGGATGATCTTCTGAGTTTACGTCTCGGGCGCTGGGGCAAGGCGGGCGCGGCTTGCTACGAAGCGCTCGCCGCCAAAGGCCAACGGCAGGAAGCCGAGCAAGGCGTTGCCGAGCATGCCGAGGCCGAGCAGCAGTGACAGCGCCAGCGCCGGTTCGGTGCCGATGCCAAGCATCGACAAGACCCCGACCATGACGCCTTCCCGCAGACCCCAGCCGGCGACCGACAGCGGAACGGCGGCGAGCAGCATGATTGGCGGCATCAGCACGATACAATCGAGCAAGCTCAATGGGAGCTTCAAGGCTGCCGCGATCACGGACATCACCAGCGCCGTGATCAGATGCACGGCCAGTGCCAGCGGTCCGATCACCAGAGCGTTCGTGCCGTGCAGCAAGAGGCGCCGCGCCGCCGCCGAGAGCTCACCCAACTCACGGACGACGCGCAATCGCCGCCACGTGTGCGGGAGTGCATCGCACATGAAGAAGACGACCGTCCCCAACAGGCCGCAGCCCAAGATGGCGATCAACCCGGTGCGTGCCGCGGGGTCCGGAAAGCGCGCGAAAACCAGTGGTAGACCGGCGGCCATCATGAGCACGAGCACGATGAACGCGCTGATCCGGTCGATCACCACGCCGCGCGCCGCCACCGCGACGCGGTTGCCCTCGCGGTACAACCAATAGACGCGGTACGCGTCGCCGCCAATGTACGACGGCGTGCACTGGTTGAGGGCGAGACTCACATAGACCGCCTGCAGGGCCGGCCAGGCCTCGACCGTGCCGTCGACGGCGCGGGTGACCAGCACCCAGCGATAGGTGGAGATCAACGTCTGCAGGATGTTGAGCGCCAGGACGATGATGATCGTCTCGCCGCCAATGGAACTCAGCAGTCCGGCCATCTTGCTGACGTCGGTTCTCGACGCAATCAACGCCAGAATCCCCGCCGTCACGCCGATCTTCAGAACCAGGCTCAGCCACTTCTTCATTTTCAGCGCGCGCCCTCGTCAGGACCGGCAGATGGCCAGCAGGTCGAGCGCTCCCTCCAGCGCCGATTCGATAGTGAAGTCGGCGGCGCTGATGGCGGCCGCGGCGCCGTTCGCGGGCGTGATGCGCCGGCGCACCAGCCGCGCCAGCTTGGGGTACACCCACTCGATCAGGGTGCGCGGCAGCAGGTGGCGCACGCCGAGCGGGTCGAGTCGCAGGATGCGCGTGGCTTGCGCCGCACGCGCGCGATCGTAGGCCATCGCCCGTGCATTGGGGCAGACGCCGCGCATGTCGACGCGCGTGAACACCTCGCGCAGCAGCTGTTCCAGCTCGCCGCCGATGTACTCGTGGACATGGTACGGATTCTCCACCAGCGACTGGAGGCGATTCGGCGTGGTGACGATGAGGCACCCGCCGGGCGCGAGGATCTGTCGCACTTGTTTCAGAAACGGCCGGGGTTCGACCAGGTGCTCGATCACCTGGAAGTTGCAGACCACGTCGAACTGCTCTCCGAGATCGCTCAAGCGATCGAGCGCGCAGACGCGATAGCTGAGGTTCACTCCCTGGTAACGCCGCGCCGCCACGGCCACGGTATCAGCCGACCGATCCACACCGAGCGCGCGCTCCGCCGCCTCGGCGAGCAGGTGCGTACCGTAGCCATCCCCGCAGCCGGCATCGAGCACGCGCTTCCCGCCGACATGCGCCTGCGCGAATTGGTACGCCTTGAGATGGCGGCTGAAGTCGGCCGCAAACAGCGGATCGCTTGCGACCAAACGCTCGCCAGTGAAGATGCCTGCTGCGTGCATTGGCTTTTGGGTGAGGGGTGAGGAGTAAGGAGTGAGGGGTTAAGAGGGTTTCTGCAGAGACTTGA
>CAZTDK010000047.1:0-16766 GCA_964611965.1 uncultured Binatia bacterium (SeqCode)
GCCGTCACATGCGGTCCGCCCAAGACCACGCGGCGCCCGCGTTGGCGGAAGGCATCGCTGAGCCGGTATACATGATTTGCGGCCGGTGTGTTGCAGGTCATTGCCACCAGATCCACATCGCGATCGAGATCGACGGACTCGACGATTTCGTCCGTGTGATGCACCTGAACGCCGGCGGGCGTGTACGCCGCAAGCAGCGGCATGGTGAGCTGTGGAAATTGGATCAAACGCCACCGGCGCAAGCGCCGCGACGGAGCCGATTCGGGCGTGATCAATTCGACCTTCATCGGTGCGTCCTCACACTCGGAGACATTGTACCTGTGGACTGCGCCAATACAGAATCAACCGCAAGTTAGCGGCCGACTGAGACACCGAGGTGGCGGTTCCGCTACGATCCGAAGGCAAGATCGTGGACAGGCCATGCGCAGTGCGGACTTATTTCGTGCGTGACGCGTCTTCCTCGATCGTAGCAACACTCCTTGAGCGGCAGCTCGCTCGGGGTGGCGGACGACAGTCTGTGCCGGTGCTGGAGATGCTGAGCGATCGGGGTTGATGCCTGCTGGAAACGTTATGGCTGCGGTTACTACGGCCGGCGTGGACATAAGGGTCGCAATTGGAGACGTGGGAATGTATATTCCCGACCCCGACCCTGACCATGAAGCGAAGGAACTGTGCCTCGCCAAAATCCCATCCGCCGCATTTTGAGCCGAAATCGCTCAGCTATTCGAACGCGCCTGCCGATGCCGTGAGCAGGTGACATTTTTTGTCACCGCTGCGAGAGATCTGCCCGCACGCGTCCGGCGATTCTTCTTTTGCTCGAACATTCAGCATGATCGAATTTTCGTGACCCACAACCGTCAGCGCCGGAAGGGCGAGGAGAGGATGATGCGCGCCGCTAGCATCATGTCGGACGTGGAAGCCCGCAGCGATCCAACACGGCCGCCGGACCCGCCCGCCGCAGGCCTGCGGAGCGCGGTCGGGCAGCGCGCCATAGGAATCACGCCGGCCAAAGGCCTGTGAGATGGATGACCTCACGCCGGTTCGCTGGCAAGTGCGGCTGCTCGCCGCCGTCGTGCTCATTACGCTGCTCCTCGCAATGGATTGGACAGCCGGGTACCTGACCTACCATCTCGGTGACTATAGAGACGTCAACACGGGCATCTTCAAAATCAATTCCGACCCGAGCCGCTTCCGCCGGCAGGATCGCGACTATCATCACGGACTCGCGGCCAAACGGGTGATAACCGACACCTGGGGGAAACTCCACTACACCCTGGCCACCAACAGCCTCGGGTTCAAGGATTCCACCCCTCGTGACGTGCCGATGCAGTCGGCCGGGCCACGGCTGATGTTCATCGGCGACTCGTTCACAGAGGGCATGGGCTTTCCGTACGAACAAACGTGGGTCGGCCTCGTGGGCAAAGCTCTGTCCACGCAAGGCATCGAGGTGCTCAACGGAGGCGTCTCGTCGTATTGCCCCAAGACCGTCTATTACAAAACGAAGGCGTTGCTGGAGGGTGGCCTACAGTTGAGCCACATTGTCTTCTTCATCGACATCTCGGATATGGACGATGAGATGCTGTTCAACGACTTCGTTCCGGCGAACAAAGATCCAGATGACACGTGGGCTGGTCGCTACGTCAAGACGGCGTACCCCCCGACGCTGGCGCAGTACTCGCTGATGTACCGCACGTTTCTCAGGTGGCAGAGGCAAGACCCGTGGAGGGGTAAGACGATCTTCACGGAGCCACACACCGGCGAGCGCTTCCTCTTCGACCCCCGCGAGCGCGGCACGTGGACGCGCGGCCAAGAGCCGTCCTGGCTGCAAGCGGCAGAGGAAAGCGCGGCGTATTACGTCACCAAGCTCGCATCGTTGTGTGCGGCCCACGGCATCGGTTTCGAGATTGCGATCTATCCCTGGCCGCAGGATATTCAGGCGAACGATGCGCAATCGCGCTACCGCACCGTCTGGCAGCGGTTTTCTGCCGAGCAGCACGTCGGCTTGTATGACCTCCACGATGTGTTCATTCCCGCCGACCCGGCGCTGCAGCGACAGATTCTGGAGCGGGATTTCATTCCCGGTGACGCGCACTGGAGCGCCGCGGGGCATCAAGTCGTGGCGGTCGAGTGGCTCCGGCAGTATCGCCAGCGTAACCCCAATTGACGCGGAGACGCAGAGGAAGACGCCGGCCCCGCGCGGTGCCTCGCGCCTGCAGCTTTTGGTTAGTGCTCGAGCGCCGCCTCCTGTTTCATTTGACAATCCGGCTCGCAGCGCCCCATGCTTCGAGACAACCGCGCCCCCGGCGAAAAGGGCTCATATGAAAAGCCTGGCAATTATCTTGGCGCTGCTGCCGTTGGCAGCTTCGGCGGCAACGATCACATCGGGACGCCTCCTTTCAATTAGGGACGGTGGGGCGAGGAAACCACTTCGTGAAACTCCAAGCGGACGAAGACGGGCAGCTATGGCTGATGGTGCACAGCGGTTCGCGAGGGATCGGCCCGATCATTCGCGATCCCGTCATCGTCTGCCCAGCGGTGTAGACGAAGTTGACACCGAAAAGGGGTGCGGACAAAATGGCACCCCAGGCGCACCCGACGCTCGTAAGTACGCGACAACAAAGCGAGGACCGTCGGGTTCATAGCCCGACGAACCGATGTCACTAGCAATTGCCGGCCACCTGCTTCATGGTTGCATACGCTATGAGTTGGTTTGTCGTCTCCCTCCGCTACATCGCGCCGCTCAGCGTGATCGACGCCGCGATGCGATCCCACGTCGCATTCCTGGAGAAGCAACGTAAAGCGGGCGTCTTTATTGCCTGGGGCCGCAAGGTGCCTCGCACTGGCGGAATGATCCTGGCAAGCGGCGAGAGCCGTGCTGCAATCGAGCAGATAATGAAGGGTGACCCGTTTGTCGCGCGCCGCCTCGCGGAAATCGAGGTGACAGAATTCCTGCCAAAGGCGCCCGTCATCGTCAAAGGCGTCCAGCGTTTGCTCGACCAACAACAGCGGAAGTCGTAGTTCCACGCTGCCGACAATGAGCAACTATCCATTCCGACCTGAAAATAAGAGCGACGCCTCGGCACAGTAGGGAAGCCCCACTGTGAGGACTCGCACGCAGACGGTCGTGATCGGCGCCGGCCATGCCGGCCTGGCGATGAGCTACTGTCTGGCCAGCCGTGGCCTCGCGCACCTTGTGCTCGAGCGTGGCGCGATCGCGCAGCGCTGGCGCAGCGAGCGCTGGGACTCGTTGACTCTGCTCACGCCGAACTGGATGACGCAGTTGCCGGGCTACCAGTATCACGGTCCCGAGCCCGATGGGTTCGACTCGCGCGACGAGTACCGCCGCTACCTCGAAAGCTACGCGCGCTCCTTCTCGGCGCCGGTGCGCGAGCACACCGAGGTGATGCGGCTCGCGCTGAATCCATCGGGCGAGGGATACCTCCTGGAGACCTCGCAGGGTGACTTTGAGGCCACGAACGTGATCATCGCCACCGGGCCGTTCCATGTGCCCCACATCCCGGCCTGTGCCGGCGCCGTCTCGGACTCCATCTTCCAGGTTCACACCTCCGGTTATCGCAATCCGGAGCAGCTGCCGAGCGGCGCAGTGCTTGTGGTCGGCGCTGGCAACTCCGGCGCGCAGATCGCCGAAGAGCTCTGCCATGCTGGCCGCAACGTCTACCTTTCGCTCGGCCGCTTTCGGCGGGCGCCACGGCGCTACCGCGGGCGCGACCTGCTGGGCTGGTTCATCGACATGGGCACGCTCGATCGCCGCCCCGAGGACCTCTCACCGGAGGCGAAAAACGTGCCGCCACCCGCCCTCACCGGTACCTTCGGCGGCCACGACCTCGACCTGCACGCCCTCGCCGAGGACGGCGTAAGGCTGCTTGGACGTTTGCAGGACGTGGTCGGTGGGGAGGCCATGTTCGCCCAGGACGTGGCTGCCACCGTAGCCAAGGGCGACCAAGATTACGCGCGTTTCAAGCACACGATCGACGAGTTCATCTCCAGGAATGGGATCGCGGCGGCGCCCGAAGCTGCCTCGGCGCCGGCGCGGACCGAACCCGAAGGTCCCGCGACTCTGAACCTGGCAGGAGCGGGAGTGAGCGCGATCGTCTGGGCCACCGGCTTCAAGTACGACTACAGCTGGGTGGACCTGCCGCTCGTCACCGATGCGGGCGAGCCGACGCACCACCAGGGGGTCACGGCGTTCCCGGGCCTGTACCTGATCGGCCTGCGTTGGCTGAGCAAGTACAAGTCGTTCTTCATCTACGGCGTCGGCGAGGATGCCGAGCGGCTCGCGGGGCTGGTCGCGGCGCGCCGTTGACAAACCGGCACCCCCGCACCCGACCTCCGCAAGTACGCGACAACAAGCCGATGACCGTCGGGGGATCAGCCCGATGCAGTCGGTTATCGGCTGTTAACGATATCGAAATGGCGTTGCGGTTCAAATGTGTGCCCTCAGCATCACTGGGAGAGGTTTTCTTTCTTTGATTGTGAAACGGCTTGGGGTCCGACGGCAGATCGGCGTCGAAAAATGCCCCCCACCGAGCACAGCTAACCTACCTTCTGCATGGGGTTTTCGCACTGCCGACTGGGGTCACGGCTGGACGCCGATTCGGGGTCAACCTTCGACGCCGATTCACAGCTGTCTGCGTGCCGCACGCATGGGGCGGTGCTCGGGGCGGGCCGCGCGACGTGCAGATCCTGTTTCGTGTCCTCTCGGGGATGGTCTATCACCCCAACGTCGGGGCGGTCGTGCTCGTCGGCCTGGGGTGCGAGGTGTCCAACACCAGGATGCTGGCTGCGGCGATCGGCGACGCCGGCAAGCCCGTCAAAATCTTTAACGTCCAAGAAGACGGCGGGTCGCTGGCAACGGCTCGCAGAACGGCGGGCACCGCGTGCCGTTTGCTGGCGCAACTCTGCACCCAGCGGCGCGTGCCTCATTTCGCTGTCACGGTGAGGTTCACCATCGGGGTTCCGGCTGTCGCCATTACGAGCAGCTCGCCCGCCACACTTGTTGGGTCGTAGCAGCCTCCCTCGATGTCCACCGCGTACCCGGTGGGGAAGGCACGCGTCGGCACGCGCACCTCGCTCACATCGGTCGCTGTGTTTGCCGGCACGTACGACAGCGCGAACGTTCGGGTCGTGGTGTCCCAGCTTTGTGTCACCGCGCCGCCCGCGATCGCACGCGCAAAGGGGCGGATAAGCGCTTGCGCGACCGGATATTCGGCCCCGTCGGGGGCCACCACGCTGTTGGCCTCCGAGTTCCACAGCTGCGCCGACAGACTGTACTCCCAGTCTTCCGCCCCGCTCAGTCCGAGCTCGTCGGCAGCGGCGAAGACGGAGGCGACATATGCGGCGGCGTTCGGGTCCGTGTTGGAGGCCCCGAATTCGCCGAGCCAAACCGGTACGTTCCACGCTCTGCCAACGTCGGCCCATTTCCCGAGCCCGCTCAGGACTGCCGCGGGCGGTGTAGGGCCGAGCGGATAGTAGTGCGGCGCGAACACTACACCGGCCACGCCAGGGTTGCCCAGGCGCGTTGTGGCGGTGATGCCATTGATGCCCGCTGGGTCGACGAAGACCAGCGAGCGTGGCGCCGCTGCCCGCATGTGCGCGGCGACCTCCATGTGGAAGGCGGTGAGCGTCTGGGCCTCGAAGGGTGTCTCGGCTTGACTGCCGGCCGCGGGTTCGTTGATGGGCTCGAAGCCGAGCACTCCCGGTGTGTCCGCGAAGCGGGCGATCATCCGATCCCAGGCGGCGAGGTATTTTGTCTGCACGCCGGTCGTGTTTTCCCAGAAGCGGTCGAACGCCTGCACGACGTTCGCGTCACCAACGTACCTGGCGCTCCACCCGGGACAGTCGTGGTGGGGTGCGGGCGGGTTCGCCACCGTCCAGCCGGGGAAACCGTCGCCGCAGTAGACCTCGGAGTAGATGTCCTGGTGGAAGTCGATGATCGTGTAGATGCCGTGTGCCCAGGCTGCGGCCAGCAGCTCGGCGTACATCGAGAGCCACGCTTCGTCGTCCTGTCCCTCCTCCGGCTCGAGCGCTGCCCACGTGAAGGGGGCGCGCATCGCGTCGATGCCCCAGGACCCGGCCCGGGCCATGTATGCGTCGAGCGCGCTCGTGTACCGGCCGGAGGCAAAGTCGAAGGGAACGTACGGTGCGAATTTGCTCCGTCCCCCAGCGTTGACGCCCCGCAAAAAGACGGTGCGCCCCAACCCGTCCTTGAGACTCGTGCCGTCAGCGACGAGACGCCAGTCCGACGGCTGCGGAGCAGAGAGCCGACACACCGGGGTCGTCGCGCGAGGCACATTCGAGTTGCCCTCGCCGCACGCGCTTACGAGGGCGCACGCGACCACGGCGAACTGCGCAAGTCGTCCCATGCTGCGACCTATAGCACGCTCGACGCGGGATGATCCCGCTGGTCTCGCCAACAACGGCGGGCCAACGCAAACGATCGCGCTGGAGGTGGGTAGCCCCGCCATCAATGCCGGAGACAACACGATTTGCGCGATGGCGCCGGTGAGCAATATTGATCAGCGTGGCTGGATTCGACCGGGAGACGGCGCTGCGAACTGTTCGATCGGCGCGTACGAGTTCAACTCCAACCCGGCACCAACGCCGACCTTCACGCCGCCCCCGGTGCCATCACCAACGCCAGCCGTTGCCTGCGCGGTCGTCCCGCGCACCGGGTGCCAACAACCGCAGCGCGCGGCTGGAATCGTGCTGAATACGACCTCTCGCAGAGTGTCCTGGAAGTGGCTGGGCAGTGCGACGCCGGTTGCCGTCTCCCAGTTTGGCGACCCTGCAAATGGCCTGACCAGCTACCATCTGTGCGTTTACGGCACCAGCGCCGGTCTGCCGAGCCTGGCGTTCAGCGCCACGGTGCCGACGGGTGGCTTCTGTGATCCTCACACGTGCTGGAAGAGGACTCGTAGCCGGTTCTCATACACCAACACGGGTGCGACACCGGACGGCGTGACACATGTGGTGCTACAGCCGACGGCTGGGCGTACAGAGGCCCGCATTACGCTAAGCGGCCGGGGGAGCAACCTGCGCATACCCCTGTCCGCCGATGGGATCTTCCTGCTCCCGGAGTTTCCAGAGGTGATCGTGCAGCTACAACGGAGCGATAGTGCCGACTGCTGGGAGTCCGTCTTCACGAGCCCGCCCATCCGCGATACACAGTCGGTGTTTACGGACACCATCCGCTGAAACGTTCCACGCCAGAGCCTGCGGGCCCGTCTCGAAAGGACCGGAATCGGTTCGCCGACCGTCGTCGGCCCACGCGTCGAAATCGCCTTCGCCACCGAGGCGTAGCGAGGAACAACGATCGACTCGGCGCCCAGGCCGGCCTCCAGGGTAGACGTCCGGAGAGGCAGAGAACGCACGGACCTCATAAACCGAAACGGGGGTGTGCGGTTCCTCTTTTTCTTTTTCGTCGGTGAGAGATCGATCTCGTTCTCGACGAAAAAAGAGAGAGGCTGCACAGGTACGAATCGCTTTGAGCCCCCCGCGGCTACGAGACGGTCGCTCTTCCAGGTCGTATTCCACATCCTGCCGGCCTACGTTTCTAGGCCAGTCGGGCTCCGGGCTCGGCGCCAAAGCTCGAAACCTCGCGATCACCACGGCCAATGGGAAGTCGCCGCGGCGCTGCATGGTCACGCTGACGGCAACGGGTCCGAGCCACCCGCACATGTCGCCACTTTGATCTTGACTTGGATGCATGGGTTGAAACATTGGAAGCGCACGCGTGAGAATCGAACATGACTTCGTGAATGCTCTTGACGCGCGCTATGATGAATAAACACACGGTCGGCTTCCCATTGGTGATCGCAGCGGCAGCGGGCTTGCGACAGGAGCGGGCGGCTTCGAAACGCCGGCCACCTTCGCGGTGGGCAATGGTCCGAGATCGCTGGTGGCCGAGGATTTCGACGATGATGGACATCTAGATCTTGCGGTCGCAAACGGAGGTTCCAACAGCCTGGTACTTCTGCATAATGCGTGCACCGTCCCAAGTCTGCCTCACACCCCAACACCCAGCCCGACGAAGACCCCCGAAGTCACCCCGACGCCAACCCCTGTGGGGTGCGGCGGCGACTGCGACCGCGACGGGCACGTGACAGGCAACGAGATCATCAAACTGGTGAACATCGCCCTCGGAACCCAGCATGTATCCGATTGCCCGAGTGGGCTGCCCGCTAGCGACACCGATGCGGACGTGACCGTCGCAGTCATCATCCAGGCCGTAAACAACGCGTCGAACGGCTGCCCGGCGCCTGTGGCCAGGCCCACTCCCCAGGTGACGATCCCGACGCCGTCGGGGGCGCAGGTCCGTGGTACGGTGGAGATGCCCAACGGCCGAGTGGCCACGCGCCCGGGCTCGCCGCTGCAGCGCTTCGATGCGACGCTGTTGCCTGAGGCCACAGCGCTCTCAGGCAATGTCAGTCCGGTCGGTGCCGGCGTCCAGGTGAGCCTGGTGCTGCTGCACGCCGACGGTAGCCAAGAACCACCCGCCGGCGGCACCCTCACCAATGCGCAGGGACAGTACTCGGTGCAGCTGCCGGCACAGACCGGTCCGGACACCTGCCGTTACGTCGTCGAGGTCGGCAGCGGCTCGTCGCTCAGCCGCGCCTTTGTCACCAGCACCAGCAGCGCCGACAATATCGACTATGCCAGCGAGGCAGCGGTCCGGTTGGTCCTGGAGAACGTCGCCGCGGGCGATGACCTGTGCAACTACAGCTCGGCCCAGCTCGACAGTCTGGCGAAAGCGATTCGCAACATTTCGGGCAACGTGTCGGGCACCACCGCTGCCGAAGTCAACGACACCGCGTACCAGATTGCGAACGACCACGTGCCGCCGTTGCTCCCCCCTACAGGTAGAGTCGTCGGTATTGCTCAACTGAACCGTACAGGCCACGACACAGGAAGCGGCACGCCAGACCCTACGTCTATTGTCGCGCGTAAATCAGATGGCGTACCCGGGGATCACCACGCACGTAGCTGCGCAATCGGTCCTCCAGTTCGCGATCGGCCACGGTTTGGCGATCGTGCTGACGCAAATGCTCCGCCCAGGAATTCACCAGAAACGTCTCGACGTAGCGGTCCGGGGCTTCGGTATCGTGAAAGAGACCCCATCGGGACGCGCCATCACGACGCCGGACGCGTTCGTAGCGACGCATCGCCTTCACAAAGTCCGCGACGCGCTGGCGCTCGACGACGTATTCGACCGTCACAAGGACGGGACCCTCGTCAAGCCCTGGTTCCATCTCTTTGAGGATTACGGGCAGACGCCAGTGGTTCCATGGGCTCACGTCGGCGGTTGTATCCGGCAGCCGCGACACCAGCCCGAGGAGTATCGTCGCGATCGTTCCCAGCCCCGCCCACAGCAGGGCCGCCGGGATACCCGCTCGCTCGCCGACGGCACCCCACACAGCGCTGCCGACGGCCATGCTCCCTTGAAACACCAACATGAAGACGGCGAGTACGCGGGCACGCACCCAGTCAGGGGCAAGGCTCTGGACCAAAGCACTGATCAGCGAGATAAAGACGATCCAAGCTCCGCCTCCCACCAGCATGGCGACACCGAGGGCGATGGGCAGGTGCAAGCGACCGGTTGCCACAATCGTCGTGCCGAGAATTGCCACGCTGGCCGACACCACGCCCTCCGTCGACCACCGCGCGCGGGCGCGCTGCATGGTCAGGGCACCCAGCACCGCACCAACGCCAAAGCATCCCAAGAGAAGCCCATAGCCGATCGCGTTGTCGCTGAGGCTGCGAGCCAGAGTAGGGAGCAGCGCGAACAACGCGCTCACAAAGAACATCGCCGTCCCAGCCCGCAGCATGAGCGCACGAATCGCGGGCGAGTAGCGGACGTAGCGGATCGCTGCGACCGTGGCGCCACTCACCGTCTCGACCGGTGCGGTCCGTGAGCGAATCGGCCGCTTCCATCGAGCGACCACCCCGATCACGCCGAGGAACGACACCGCATTCAGCACGAATGCCATGCCGATCCCTACGGTCGCAATAAGAGCACCCGCCAGCGCCGGTCCGGTCGCTCGCGCGATGTTGAATTCGATCCCGTTCAGCGCCGAGGCCGCCGCCAGATCTTCTTTCTTCACCAGCTCTGGCAGGATCGCCCGCCACGTGGGTGTTTCGAATGCGTCTCCGGCCGAAAGCGCAAACGTCAGGGCCAGGAGCAGCCAGGGTGACATGAGGCCACCGATGGTCAGGACCGCGATCACAGTGGCGACCACCACCATCCAGATTTCTGTGTAGAGAATCAGCTTGCGACGATCGACGATATCGCCGATCGATCCGGCGGGCAGAGCGAGGACAAAGAATGGGAGGGTGGCGGCGGTCTGCGTCAACGCAACGTACATCGGGCCGCCGCCCAGCGAGAGCATCAGCCAAGCCGCGCCCACGCTCTGCATGAACGCCCCGATGTCGGAGACAACATTAGCGGCAAGCAGATTGCGGAATGTCGGCGTGCGCAGCGGTCGCCACAAGCTCCTCGCGGCATCATCGATGGGCATAAGCTCTTGACGATCTGACCCCGGCGGGCGGCACGTGTCAACCAACCCGCCGGCTGCCTTTGGGACGCGAAAGTTGACACCCTTCGAGAAGGAATCGACGGAAGAAGAATGCGCGCAATCACGTTCTGTTGCCCTGCTTCGAGAGCGGCCCTCGCTACTGAGATGCGCGGAGGACCAAGGATGGCCGCCGCGAGAATGGTGTTTCGTCGCCACCGAGGCGCGCCGAGGAATGGCGATCGCGGCCGGATGTAGGCCCAGTCTCGGGTAAGCGTGAGACGCGCGGAAGAAGGCTACGGAGTGGGGCCCTCATTAAACCGAAACGTGGGTGTGTGCCGCGAGGCGTCCGCGTGAACATGCAGCGATCCCTCAGGTTCCCATTTCAGGGCGGATGTCATGGCGAAGTTGCTTTTGACTCTCGTCCTGCACCCGTGAAGGAGTACCTTTGGCCCGTGGTCAATACGCCTTACCTATAACCTTGAATCCTCCCTTCATACAGTCGAGCGTAGGCCGCCGAAGGCCCAGGGCAAACCTGTCGAGTTCATCCCCATTCGATTTGTTTTCGCGAACAAACTCACCACGGACGATCGGTTACTGCTTGCGTTCGATGCGCTCGTGTTATCGGAAACCCGCCGTTGGCTTGCACCTGCAACCATCCCGCCCACAGCACATCACGCCGATAGATCCGGTCGTACAACGCGTAAAACCGGAACGTCGGCTCCTGCTTGGCCTTGTGGCCTAGCTTCTGTCGCAGAGAAGTCAGTTTCTCCGGCATCGCCACACGCTTCCCCGCACGCGGGTCCCTATGGGTCGTTGTCGGTGCTTCCGTAGTAGGACGCCGGTCCAAGCGGCTCACCTCTCCTCTGACATCCGCTCGCAATAGCTCCGGCCTCTTCGCTCCACGGTCAATACCCGCTTCCTCGCTACTATGGGCCGATCCGACTAGGCCGCTGCCGCCGACAAGGTTATGTCTTCCCTCGCCACGTTGGGGCCAACCGCTCGCCCCTGCACCGCCGGGCCTCCCAGGTTCCTCGACCGATCTGTCCCCACGCACCGTCCCCTTTTACCCCGGAGAGCCCGACATGTGCTCGTGCCCGTTGCTTCCACGTCGATGGCAGGCTTCGCCACTTTAGGCAGGGTGGCCACTCTCACTTAGATTCACGAGGCCGATTCGGGTTCACTTGCGTTACGGCTCGCGGGTTCGCTTCCCGAGGCTTCGCCGGCTGGATTGCTCCAGCTCACGCTCAGGTCGCTACCTGCTGAACAGGCAATTCGCAGTTTAACCTCCTTTCAGGTTACAAGATCGGCCAGGCTTTGCCTGGCGCACCTAAACGTCAAACTCACCGAGGCGCAAGTCCGGACGGCCGCGCCGGATTTGCCTCGACGAATGAGCCCCATCCTTCGGACAGCCGTCCTATCATCAATGAATGGCAACCCATGAATATGCGGTAACCCATGAATGAGTTCCCAAAGCAGCCGACGCCAGCGAGCGGGCACACGATCACTGACAATACCCATAACGATGTGTTGGCTTGTGGCGCTTCGCGTAAAACCTCGACTGTCGGCGATTTCTCGTAGTCTCGCCGCTTTCCCAACTGATTGATTATTGGCAGAAATGTCAGCAGATGGGATTTTGGCGGAGGCAACAGTGACGCACGACCAGAGTCGGCTCACCGAACCAATTCCCATAAGCTCTGGATTCCACACTCAAAACGCCGCAGACGGAATTTTGGCGAACCACAGAGATCGGAAGCATCCGCCGCGAGTGTTTGGACCACGTCGTGGTGCTGCACCGCCGCCAGCTCCATCGCATCCTCACCGCGTATTTCGCAGCACTACCATCGCTGGAGATGTCACCAAGCACTCGACATGGACTGCCCCGAGCCGCGCCCAATCCAATCATGCGACCAGGGGTCCGTCGTCGAGGTCCCGGAAAGCGGCGGCCTCTTTCGGCACTACGAACGTCTGGCCGCCTGACGTCTCACCGTCTTTACACGTCACGTCGGCCCCGTCAGATCAATCACCCTTCGCCCTGACAGCGGGCGGTGTCCCGGACTGCGCGACGCACATGAACGCACTGCGATACGCAGGCCATCGATCGTTCGTCGCCATCGATTCGGCTGTCGACGTCCTCAGTGAGCGCTGCGTTCTGCTCCGCACAACTTCCGAAATGCGTTTTCGGGAGGGACAGCGGGCGGGATTTGGTGGGTTGCCGCAGCCTGGAGCGACTATGTCGCAGGCGGATACTTCTGCAGCTGCGCTGCAACGAACGACGATGAATGCCGAGGCGGCGGGCCGCTGCGGACACGTTGCCTCCGCAGTCTGACAGCACACGGCTGATGTGCTCCCATTCGGCGCGCGCTAGCGACGGTGCCCGATACTCCACCGGCGCCGGATCAAGTGGCGCCGCGTCACCGCGTGCGAATGCGGCCAGCACGTCGTCGGCGTCCGCCGGTTTGTGCACGTAGTAGGTCGCACCGAGTCGAATGGCCTCGATGGCCGTGGCGATGCTGCCGTAGCCGGTGAGCACGACAACTTTGGTCGCCGGGTCGATGCGCTTGAGCTCCTGGACCAGCTCCATACCCGAGTGTCCCGGCATGCGCAGATCGACCACGGCATACTCCGGCGAGTCGCGGGCGCAGTGGGCAATCGCCGCGTCGAAGCCCGCCGCCGTCTGTACCTCGTAACCGCGATCACGCAACGCGCGCGCCAGGCGCAGTGCATCGTCGTCGACCACGAGGATCGATGCTCCTTCTGGAAGATCCGCCTTGCCCATGTCTCTTTCGCTCATCACGCAGCGTTGGCATTGGCCACGGCGGCAGCGCGGCGAGGTGTCGCGGGCGGCGCAGCTGGCAGGTAGACCGAGGCGGTGGTGCCGACACCCAGCGTCGACACCAGTTCGAGCTGTCCGCCCAGGCTGTCGAACAGGGTGCGCGTGAGGAAGAGCCCCAAACCCATTCCCTTCCCCGGACCGCGGGTGCTGAAGAAGGGTTCGCCGGCTCGAGCCAGTATGTCGCTGCCCATACCGTCGCCGCGGTCGGCTACCGCGATGCGGCAGCCGTTTGCGTCCGATGAGACCTGCACCAGGATCGGCGTTGGCGGCGGTGCTGCTTGGCGCGCGTTGTCGATGAGGGCATGTAGGGCTCGCACCACAGCCCGCGCCGGTACCTGCAGCAACTGTTCTCCAGAGCCCGGGGCGACGACGACCTGCACGCGCTCGCGGTCCGGCGCCGCCGCCAGTGTCACCTCGACTTCCAGATGCAATTGCATGTCTGCGCCATGTAGTGGGTGTGACGCATGGCCGCGAAAGAGCACGCCGCCGCAGCCGATCGCCAACACGGTGAGCCCCCACGTCCATCGTGGCCGCAGCACGACCGCCGCCAGCGCGATGTAGACGAGATAGAGAAAGCTGAACGGATTGGACGAGCCGCCCGGCAGATACAACAGGCCGGTCAGGAAGCCCACGTCGGCAGCCATCAGCAGGCCGACCATCCATTCGTGAATGGGCCGACTACCGCGCGCTCGCAGCGCCGCAGCGATGTTGCTGGCGAGCTCGGCGCCGACGAGAGCGCAGATCGGTGCAAGGGGCAGAACGATTTCGAACACACGGTCCACGATCAGGACGAGCGCGACTTGTCCAGCGATGGCCCCCCAGCGCAAGCGCAGGAGCCAGGCGAAGTTGATTGCGTGCACGTTGAGCGGGGCGCGCATCTGCCTCTGCACTCCCGTCTCTACCGCGCCGCAGGCTCCTGATTGAGCAGCGGTACCACTGCATCAGTCAAGCTCTTCTCCGTCATTGCTGATTCATCCGGGCTGAGCCGCGCGCGTACGACACCGGCGCCGTCGACAATAACCGTCACCGGCAGAAGGTTGGGCGTGCCAAAGCCGTTGGCTTTGGCGTCGCTCAATATGGCCGCCGGGTAGCTCAAGGATTGCATGAGCGTGCGGACATCGCTCCGCTCGCGTGAGCGGTTGGTGCTCAGGCCGATCATCTCCAGTCCCTGAGTGTGATACTGCCGGTAGAAGGCATCGAGCACCGGCATTTCCTGGCGGCAAGGTGGACACCACGTGGCCCAGAAGTTGACGATGACCACCTTGCCGCGCAGCGTGCTGAGATCGAAGAGCGGCCCGTCCAATTCTTGAACGACAAGCGCCGGAGCCGCCTGGCCGACGTCGGCAGTGGCCAGCGCCCGAGTCCCGACGCTCATGAGCGTCAGGCTGCCCACTGCAACTGCGACAATCCGAGAGACTGAATCCATCAGTGGCGGTCCCTTCCTTAGAAGTCGTAACTCGCAATGAATGTGACATAGACCGGCGTGGTGATCTGGTTGCCGACCACATTCTGGTAAATCGGGAAATTGATACCGGAATACAATCTCACCACACCCACCCTCACCTCCGCTCCGGGGCCGATGAGGAGCCGGTCGTAACCGCTATTGTCGTGGTTCGCATTCGCGCCCTGGTCCCGCCACCGATCGGTGCCGACGAGATTGATCATTGGTGTCACGCTGTCGAACACGCCGAGCGGGCCATAATTGTACAGCCCTCCAGCTGACGCGTTGGTCTCATTGCCGGGGTGGTATTGCTGCTGCGTCCACATGGGTACATCCCAGAGGAGCTGCGCATACCAGTTGAACGACCGACCGTTGAGGGAAAACGGCAACGACCCGAGGTGGTAGCCACCGAGCAAGAGATCGGTGCTGCCGCTGCCGATTTCGGTGTCCCGGTCGAAGTTCGGATAGGTGAAGTCACCGCTTGCCAGCTTCACGCCCATGCGAATGCCGGTCGACATGTCTTCCGAGAACCCCGTGTACATTCCTTCGATGCGGATGTCGCCGAGGGCGCTGTGCTCGAAGGAGTTCGTGCCGGTCCCGTCGTCGTTTTCGGTCTTGAAGTAGCGATCGTCATACGGCAGCGTCGCCATGACTCCCCAGCTGCGATTGAACATGTACTGCACGCCCAGGGTGAAGAACTGCGTGCGCAGAACCTTGTCCTCGTTGTCGACCGCGGGCGCTTTGTGCGCCAGGTGCCAATTCGAGTACTGGTCCATGAAATTGTATTCGAAAAACACCGTGCCTCCGGAGCCGGAAGGGAATTGGGACGGAGTTCCGACCTCAAAGACACCACATCCACAGGCGCAGGCCCAACTGAGGCCCGGTGTCAGGCTAATGAGAACGACTGCCATGAGCAGACGTTTGAACGTTCTCAAAAAGTGATTCGTGCCGCGACGGTGGCGGCCGTCCGCGAGCGTATCGATAGCTGACCACAGCATGAATTTCTCCTCTGAGCAGGCTTTTGGAGACGGGCCCCGCGGCCGATGCGAGAATCCGCGTCAAGCCGAGCCCGCGCACGCAGCACACGACGCATCGTTTCGCGCGTCGCGTGCCGCGTGCGCCTCCACGCACCTCCCCACGAACACGCTTACGTTCGAGAGGTGCCGGCAATTGAGAGCTGAACACTCAGATACTGGGATCGGTGAGGCGGGGCGGGTGGAACGGCGGGTCGAGCGCGACCTCCGCGGGACGGCAGAAGGTGGCCAGGGCGCGACGTGGTCTTTGAGGCGCGACCATCCCGCTGGCGGGTGCCGGCAGCACAACAGGCTGATCCGATAGCACCGGGCGGTCGGCGTGCTGTGTGCACCCGGTACAGTGCAAACCCGGTTCGGGGCGCGGTTGGTTCCGGCTCTGATCGCCCGCCGTTTCATGAACCACGCTGGCGCCGTGATGGCAGCCGAGCTTCTTGGCGTGCATCGGACAGTCCGGCGGGCACTGCGCGCACGGCGGCGTCACGAGTGCGAGCGCATGCGTGGAGCTGATGCTGAACAACAGCAGCAGCACGATGGCGGTTGCCCGAAGAAGCTGTCGGCGGCGCGCAATCACTAGTGCAGACGCTACCGACGAGGGTGAGAAAGGTCAATGTGAGTCGAATTCATGCCGAGCACTCCTCTCATTGCGTCCTCACGGTAGACCGATCTTGAAGTGCAACGCCACTGTTACGATGTCTTGTTGATCACGGCTGCGCCCCTTGCAGAATCCAGTTGCGGATCAGCTGGATTTGCTCGCTGCTGATCGGTGCGCCGGTCAGCGGCATCAAGCTGCCTTCAGACGGCGGCGGTCCCGTGATTTTGGTGACCAGGAAGCTGTTCTCCGGATGGCCCGGATCAACGCGCAGCAGGCTCGCGTTAATCGTCGACGGGACACTCACGAGCTGACTGTAGGATGCCCCATCGGCGAG
>CAZTDK010000048.1:0-16000 GCA_964611965.1 uncultured Binatia bacterium (SeqCode)
CGCCCGGATCAGGTCAGGAGATGGACGCGGGCCGAGGCGGCGCACGCGCGGGGCAATATGCATGTCACGCACATGCTGCAGGATCACTCCCAAGCGAGTGCGAATCTCCAGCTCCTCCGCCAGCACGGTCCAGTTGAACACCGTGGACTCGCCAGTCAGTGGCCACATGTATTCGTCGATGTCAGTTGCGTACGCTTCGTGATCTTCGCTCATGCGCGCTCCTCATCCACTAGGACCTGCGGTCGGCGTCTCTTCTATGGTCCGCTCTCGTTGGTCGCTAGGCACTGCCAAGTTCGATAATGCTAACGGCGTAGTGTAGGGAGCGGCGGTGGCGGTTGATAGACGCCGGTGTGCCGTTCAGCACACGCTAGGCGGAATTCGTGTGCTCGCCGATACTTGCAACCCGGGATCTCTTCACGAAGGGGAGGGAAGGCCGCTGATTCTGGCGGAGTGCACGACGCACTGTGGAAGGTCAGGCAATGCTGCGGCGAGCGACGTGCATGAGATCGCCGCGCAACACGTCACGCACATGCGGGTTGGTACGGGCGTCGAAAAAGCCGGCGCGCAAGACGATCCGCCGCGCGTCTCTGCCGACCAGGCCGCTGCGCTCGAAACGCTTCATGACCCGCGCCACGTTGGCGCGCGACCCCAGAGCGAATTCAGCGAGGTCGGCATGCGTCAAGGGCAGGTCGAGCACGATGTCGCCGTCGGCATCGCAGCCGAAGTCGCGCGCCAACACCGCCAACTCATGGATCAAGCGGTCCTCGAGCGCGAGTCCGAGCAAGCTGCATTTCTCGTACAGCAAACGGCTCAGTACCCGCCAACTGAACGAGACGATTTGCAGCACGCCGGGCGGCGGCGACGCCGCGACCAGCGCGGCCATCATCTCGTTGGTGATGATGGCAACCGTGGCGTCGGTGAAGGCGCTTGCCGAGAACAGTCGCGGTTGCCCCTTGTCGGCGTACCAGTTGAGACCAAAGAACTGCCCCGGACGGATGAGCTGGACGCAAACCGTTCCCGCGCCGGACGGGCAGCTGACCTTGACGATACCGGACACCAAAAAGTTCACAAAATCGGCGGTGTCCTCTGGGCTGAAGATGCTCTGCCCCTTATTCCAGCGGCCGAGCTGGGCACTGCGCACGAGCTGCTCGACGGCTGCCGCGTTCAGGCCCATGCGTCGACCGACGTCCGCCAACAGGGTGCGAAACCGCTCTTTGGGAATGCTCAGGGACACGCCTCGACTCCGACCTGGGCGCCCTTCCGCGCCGCGTGCCTTGATCGGTTCCATGGATTACGCAGTGAGTCAAGGCGGTGCTGCAGCGGTCGGTCGCGGTGGCAGGGACGGATCGGGCGCAGCGGCATTCGCTCGCTGTCCCGTCGACGGTCCTCTTGCTCCGCAGTCCAGTCCCGGTACAAGGAACGGGAGGGAGAAGAGCGATGATTGAGCCCAATGAGACCTTCGACGGGACTTGGCCCTTCGCCCCACACTTCCATGAAATGAAATCCCGCAGCAGTGCCGCAGCCTTTCAGCTCCATTACGTCGATGAGGGGCCGCGGGGCACCGCACCCATCGTGTGCCTGCACGGCGAGCCGACGTGGGGCTATCTCTACCGCCAGCTGATCGGGCCGCTGGCTGAACACTCTCGTGTGCTGGTCCCCGACCACATGGGATTCGGCAAGAGTGATACGCCGCACGATCGACGGTACACACTGCGCACGCACGTGGAGAATCTTGCCGAATGGATCGAAGCGCTCGATTTGCGCAATATCACGTTTGTCCTGCAGGATTGGGGCGGCCCGATCGGTGTGCAGTTCGCCGTCCGTTACCCGGCGCGTGTGAAGCGGCTGTTCCTCGCCAACACGTTTGCCGGCTACGGGTCTGCCGGCCGCAAGGATCTCCCGCGCCTCGGCGATAGCCCTTGGTTCCGTTGGATCGGTGATGGAATCGACAGCGGTCGCATGGAAGCGGTCCTGCGAAACCTCGGTAGCACCGTGCTCTCGGTCATGAAAATCATCGGCTTCGAGAACAGTGCCGCGGTGAACGACACGTGGCTACGCGCCTATTCCGCGCCGTTTGAGACACCTGAGGAGTGCATCGGCGCCGTCGAGTTTCCGCTCGACGCCTACCACCAGCGCATCCGCGACGTCGTGATCGAAGGCGCCGCGGGCATCGCGGCGCTCAAAGCCATTCCCGCCATGCTGGCGGAAGGCATGCGTGACCACGCCATTCCTCCCGCGCTGGCCATCGCCGACTTCGAGGCGCTGTGGCCGGGGCGGCCGGTGGTGCGCTTAACGGGCGTCGGCCACTTCTGTCAGGAAGATGCCCCCGCAACCCTGGTCGCGCTCATTGAGCAGTTCATCCAGAGCACACCATAGAGGGTCTGTCGGACTGGCCAATGCGCAGCGATCGGCGGGAGTGGTCCACTGAAGAGACGCCGGCCGCAGTAGCGGCGTGTGAAAGGAGGCTCGCATGGTGGGAAGAACGGTAGTGGTCGTCGGCGTCGGTCCGCCGCAAGGTCTGGGAGCTGCGATCGCTCGGCGCTTCGGGCGGGAAGATTTCCACGTCACGGTCATGGGTCGCTCCGCGCCGAAGCTGGATGCGACCCTGCACGACCTGCGTGCCGCCGGGATGCTCGCGGACGCCGTGGTCGGCGACGTGACGGATGAGGCGCTCGTGGCCCGCATCGTTGCCGCCGCCGATTCTGCCGACGCCCCCCTCGAGGCGGCCATCTTCAACGCCGGTGGCAACTGGCCGCGCGCGTTCCTTGCGATGGACGGAGCGTTCCTTGAGGACATGTGGCGCACCAACGCGCTGGCCGGCTTCTTCTTCGCGAAAGCGGCCATCGCGTCGATGCTGCCGCGCCGGCGCGGTGTGCTGATCTTCACCGGAGCGACGGCGTCGTTGCGCGGCCGCGCCAACTTCGGTGGCTTTGCGTCCGCCAAGGCAGCCCTGCGTGCGCTGGCGCAATCGGCGGCGCGTGAATTCGGTCCGCAGGGCATTCATGTGGCCCATGTGGTCGTCGACGGCGCGATTGACGGCGACCGGATCAGCACGTTTCTTCCCGACTTGAAAGCGCAACGCGGCGCGGACGGCTTGCTCGATCCGGACGCGATTGCCGACAACTTCTGGCACCTGTACCGCCAGCCGCGCAGCGCCTGGACACACGAGCTCGACGTTCGGCCCTGGGCCGAGGCATGGTGAGATCGCGTGATGCGGCTCCGGCTTGTGGCGCAGCGTTCGAGCAGTGTGTGCGCTTGCACCGCACGGGCGCCGACGGTAGGAGAATGCATGGTCTGGCGCGAGGTTGTTTCTGGCCGCTGCTCGACACCAGGTACGTATCATGTCGAATTGGGTAATTGACGCGCACGATCGCGACTTTGAGTCCGCGGTCATTGCCCGCTCTGCGGAGACCCCGGTGGTCGTTGACTTCTGGGCACCGTGGTGTGGGCCCTGCCGGACGCTGGGGCCACTGCTGGAGCGCTTGACCGAAGAGCACGGTGGCGCCTTCGTGCTGGCAAAGGTCAACGTCGACGAGAACCCGGAGCTGTCGGCCGCCCTGAACATCCAGAGCATTCCCATGGTCCTCGGCTTCCGCGATCGGCAGGCGGTGGCGGAATTTGTCGGTGCGCAGCCGGAGACTGCGGTGCGCGAGTTCCTGAAAAAGGTGCTGCCGAGTGAGGCCGATCAGCTTGCGAAGCTGGGCACGCAGCTGCTGCAGGAGGGCAAGGCCGCCGAAGCGGAGGCCAGCTTCCGACGCGCACTGGCGGTGGCGCCGCGCCACGACCGCGCCCTGCTTGGCATCGCGGGCATCCTGGCGGAGCGCGACGAGCATGAGGAGGCGCTACGGTTGCTGGAACGTGTCGGTGGTGGTCCGTGGCGCCAGCAGGCTGACCGCCTCGCCGCCGAGATCCGTGTGCGCCAAGGGGGCGGAGCCGGCGAGGCCACGTTGCGTGCTGCGATTGCCGCCGATCCCAACGATCTCGAGGCGCGGTTGCGTCTTGGCCAGACGCTTGCCGCGAATCGACAATATGAGGATGCGCTGCGCGAGTTCCTCGAAATCGTCCGGCGCAGCCGTACGTTCAACGACGGCGCCGCGCGCAAAGCCATGCTCGATATCTTCGAGCTGCTCGGCTCCGAGCATGAAGTAACTGGCCGCTACCGCTCCGAGCTGGCGAAGGTACTGTTCAGCTGAGACGAGGAGGGCCCAGCGCGAGCGCGCTTCCCACCTGCCGTATCGCTTGACCGAGCTCGATTGCGGTGCCGATCGCCGCGCGCGAGTCGCGAACGTCGGTGGCGGGTGGTGTCCAGACGCTGGAGGGTGACGCGCTCGCGTACTCCAGCGGATGCAGCTCCATCATGCTGGCCCCACATCCCATGTGGGAAACGGTCGCCAGGAGCGCAAGCCAGCGGTAGACGCGCACGACGGGAGCCACGCGGCGGCGGGTACTGGAGAGCCTCGCGGCTGTCAAGCCGTGCGCACCGGCAAGTACGGTGTTTCGCGGCCTTCCAGCAAACGGCTTGGGGACGACCCCGCGCGGCTCACCGTTCGATGCGCACCGCTGACTCGACCCGCTGGCCCATGAAGCGCGCGCCGACCTTGGTGAAGCGGTCCGGCACGTCGGTGACGAAGAAGCTGACCGAACCGATTCCGGAACGGCGGAGCAACCCATGCTGCGCGAGGGTCGCGGTCACGGAGTCGGCGGTTGTGCGCGCCGAGTCCACAAGCCGCACCTTGTTGCCCATGACCTCGCCGATAACCCCGGCCAGGAGCGGATAGTGGGTGCATCCCAGAACGAGTGTGTCAATGCCGCTGCGCTTCAAGCTGGTGAGGTACAAGGCTGCGGTATTGCGAGTAACCTCGTTGTCGACCCAGCCTTCCTCGGCGAGTGGCACAAACAGGGGGCACGCCCGGGTGTAGATCTCCAACTCGGGATCGAGCTGCTTCAACGCCCGTGTATAGGCGCCGCTGGCGATGGTGCCTTCGGTGGCAATGACACCGACCTTGCGGTTGCGGGTGCGCTCGACGGCCGCGCTGGCGCCGGGCTCGATCACGCCCACCACCGGGATGTCGAGCCGCTCGCTCAACACATCGAGCGCCGCCGCGGCCGAGGTGTTGCACGCCACCACCAGCATCTTGATGCCCTTGTCAACCAGGAACTCGGCGTTCTCGATGGAGTAGCGGCGGACCGTTTCGGCGGACTTGGTGCCATACGGGTACCGTGCCGTGTCACCGAGATAGATCAGATGTTCGCGCGGCAGAGCATCCATCATGCAATGCATGACGGTGAGACCACCAACGCCGGAGTCGAAAATGCCGATCGCGGCTGCCGCCCCGGTGTCATTGGCGGCGCGGCCGATCGCGCCGCGAGTGCCGTGGGGTGGGCGGTTGCCGTTGGGACTACGGCGGGAGCTTTTCGCTCCAACTGCCGTTCGCATCAAGGCCCCGCCACCAGCCGTTGTGCGACCACGCGATCGGGCGGCGCTTCGCCGAACACCTTCTCCCACACGCCCGCCGGTTCCATGCAAATGTACAACGGCATCTCGGCATCCACGTCGCGCAGCCAGCGCAGCATCTGTCGATACATCTTCACCCGCACGCCGCGCCAGACGCGCTCTTTGCCGTCGGGTCCCGGGACCAGCTCGCTATCGAGGATCGCGGCGTGCTGCGGTCGCGCCTTGATCGCCGCCTTCAAACCGGCGGTCATGCGCAGACTCCCGAGGCTCACCCACGCGACCCGACGCGTATCGAGATGACGAAAGGCCTGTTCGATGATGTCACGGTACCCGTCTTCCCAGCCGTCGTGCGCGATCAGCGGATCGAAGTGAAAAGCAACTCGATACCCAGCGGCTTGGACGCGCGCCGCGGCGGCGATGCGCTGCTCCAATGTCGCCGTGCCCGGCTCGTCGTGGGTGGCGATGACGGCGGCATTCAGCGACCAGGAGACGACCACCCGGTCGCGTGGATCGAGCCGCAGCAGATTGTCGATGCAGTCACTCTTCGTCTTCAGCTCCAGCAGCACGTTCGTGCGCTGCGCAAAAAACGGGACCAGTTCGCTCGACAGATCCGTGAGATGATCAAGTGCCAGGCTGTCGGCCAGCTCGCCGGTGCCGATGCGAAACGTGCGTTGCGGATGGGCGCGCAGCAGCGCGTCAATTTCGGCAAGTCCGTCGCTGGCATTGGTGAAGGCTTTCACTGCCGGGTTGTTCTTCAGGTAATCCTGAAGAAAACAGTAGCTACAATCGAAGGGGCAGTTGGAGGCAAAGTTCGTCACCAAATAGTTGCAGCACACCATTCCCGTGGTTCCCGCCGGACAATGCTGCACGAAGGCGCCGCGGTAACGTTGGATAACGAGGCGGCGCTTGCCCCCGGCAAAGCTGCTAGGCTCCGCGGCGCGCAGGTCGCCGGTGATTTCAACCGCAACCTCCGGCAAGCGTGTGCGCACACGCCGTGCGAGGTCCGACTCTTCTTCGCCGTGTTCGATCCAGATCGACTCGGGGCGCCAGCGTGTGTGGACTGCGGACGGCGCTGCGTTCGTTTCGGGCATCACGCTATTCACGTCTCGTGTTCACTCCGCTCCCGCTAGCACGGCGAACAGCTGCGCGCACGCGGGAGTGGCCGCGGCAGCCAACAGCGCCGCCGCCGCCGCTCGCAGCGTGGCCGCGCTGTTGGCGGTGATCTCGATGCGCAGCGTATCCCCTTCGAGGTACTCCGGCGTAATGAGGCGCACGTGGCGTGGCAGCTCGAGGGCGCGAATGAGCGTCGCGAGCTGATCCTCGGCGGCACTGAGCTGAGGGAAGCGTTCCCGGCGCAACGCCCCTTTGAGCAGTCTGAGCCGGTCATTGCGACCGCTGGCAGCCCGCCGGGCCGCCATGATCGGCGCCGCGGCGAGCACGTCGGCTAACGTGCGGCGATCGCGTGCGGCGATTTCTTCCATCCAAGTCCACAGGTCGCGCAGCTGGTTTTCGCTGGGCCGCAGCTCCTCCACCAGGCCAAGCAGCGCGGACGCATCGGTGGCAGCGAGACGCGCCCAGCGCTCAATCGTCGCTGGGCTGTATCTGCGTTCGGCGGCAAAGGTGCGAAACGTTGCGTCGATAGTCGAATCCATCATTCAGTGCAGCTCTTCGGATTATGAGTGGTCTGCAGGCGACGAGGCACGTTCTTACTATACTGTTGCCGGCGCATAAAGCGCCTCTCGGCCCGATCCTGGGAGCGTGGGCTTCCAGCCCGTCTGGCTGGCTGAGAGCGCGCTGGGCGCTGTCCCGACGTCTAGTGTCCCGCCGATTGGCGGTAGTGTGACCGCCTGCAAATGGCCTTCATTCCAAATCAGCCAGATGAAGGTGGGATCGTCGAGCGGGCGATCGAAGCGGAAGGTTACGTGCGTCGGTCCATTACGCCCTATCTCCGTCACCGTGGCTTGCATGCCCAGGATCTCGATGCGCTCGCCTGTCACGAGGTACGGCGCATGCAACCCGCCACCCTCCAGCTGCATTTCCAAACTGTCCGCGGCGCTGCGATGAAAGTGATGCGGACCACGGGCCCATGACAGGACCCGCCAGGCGGCCGGCATCGGCAGGCGATACAGCTGGCGAAAGAAATATCCATGCAAGCCGACGCGGAGATCCGGGGCGTTGAGAATCACCGGCGTGCGTCCCTCCAGCCCGTCAGTGCCGAGAAGCGGACTCCCCACGGCGCGGGCGACATCTCCGAACAGCATCTGTCGCAGCAGATAGGGTCCGGCGAGCCGCTGAATCGGCGCTAGAACGAGGTGAACGACCGCAAGGCCCCAGCACGAGCCGCTGAGAACACGAGCGCGGAACCCCGGTTGATGCCGCAGCACGCTCCACCAGTTGGTCAGCACCAGCGTGACGATCAGCGCTCCGCCGATCCATGGGACGATGATGCATCGCGAACCGATGGGCGATCCGGCAAATGGCAGCGCCGCGAAGAACGTTCCGGCGAACAGCCATCGCGTGGCCCGTTGTTCAGTGGTCGAGAAGCTGGGCCAGACAGCATGCAGCAGGATGCCGCCGAGACACGTGATCAGCATCGCGACCAGGATCATCATGGGCCTCAAATCGGGGCGCAGAATCCAGACATCTGCATTTCCACCTAGCAGCAGCGCGCCGATGATGAAGACGAGCCGGCCCGGAATCTGCGTGATGTAGAGCAGCGGATCGTTGAAGGGGTCGACGTAGTCGCTGCCGGCGGAGGTTCCCAGACCGAGAAGGCGATACATGACGAAATAGGCCACGAGGCCGCAAACGAAGGGGAGGGCGGCGCGGATGCGCTCCCGCCTGCCGTCTGCGGCGCCGAACGCTTCGTATGCGAAGAGGTAGGCGATGACCCCGAGCGCCGCTTCGCCGGCGCACAGAGAAATCAGAAAACCGACCAGCGACAAGATCCGTCCTGGCTTCCAGTTGTCCTCACGCCAGCGCAGATGGCAGAGCAAGGCCAGAATGCCCACGGCCGCGGCGATTACGATGTGCCGGGTCGCCGTCCAGAACAGCCATCCGTGCACGCCAGCGATGGTGAAGATCAGCGCCGCCAGCGTCGGGTTAGCTGTCGCATCGTGCCTCCCTGCGGGACGCAGGACCCGCTCATACAGTTTTGCCACGCCGACGGCGAGGAGGAGAAACCACAGTGCGACATGGGCTTGGTAGCCGATCGGGTTGAGGCCGAACACGGCATGATCGAGCACCAACGACGCCGAGCTCAGAGGGCGAAAGAACGCCATCTTGAACTTGGGATCGAAGAACCACGGAAGGGCACCGAGGTCCTTCCCTGATTGGATTTGCTGCGGGCTGCCATCGGAGAGGATGTAAAGGTTGAAGGGCCAAAAGGCGGTGACCGGCGACGCGTGTTCCAAAATCGAGAGCTGGATGAAGTCGTCGGCCATGAAGCTGGAAAACGGCAGGTTCCATAAGCCGAGCGCCAGGGCCAGGAGCGCGGCGAGCGCCACCGGACTTGGAACACGAGATCCTGCGGCCGGTGTCCGGCCTGTAGTCCGCTCGCCGTTGGGTCGCTGCATCTTCGCCTCCAGCTGGTAGGTTGAGACGACCCGCAAGGCTCGCGTATTCGTTACAACCGCCGCAGGAGGTCGGCCGCGGCTAGCTGGCGGTAGCGCTCCGCCTCGTCGTGGTGTCCGCGCCGCGCCGCGCCCTGCGCAAGGATGGCGCATTTTTCTTCCAACACCCCCGCCGCCGCGAGGCGTTGGACCGGTGACAGCTGACCTCCGGCGAGCAGGCGTACGAGCGCGGTGACGCGAAAGCGATCCATTCCCCAGAATTGATGGGACAGCTGATCGGCGTGCCCGCCGCGTTTGACGACCAGCGGCCGATCGATCAGCTCTACCGGTGTGTCGCGGGCGATGCGTAGCCAGAGATCGTAGTCCTCACAGGCCGGCAGCGTCTCGTCGAAACCGCCGACGCGCTCGAAGAGGGCGCGCCGGAGCATCACTGCCGACGGGCTCACCAGGCACAGGCGCAAGCTCGCGGCGAAGATATCGCCGCGCGGTTTGCGGTGATGCTTGGCGGGATTCACCCGGGTGCCGTTGCGGATCCAGATCTCCTCGGTTTGGCAAATCTGGGTTTCCGGATGCGCATCGAAGAACGCGAGCTGCGCTGCCAGCTTACCGGTCAGCCACACATCATCCGAATCGAGAAACGCGATCAGCGCGGCACGGCTGCACCGCACGCCCAGGTTACGAGCGGCGGCGACGCCACGGTTCTCCGTCCGAACGATGTGGACGAGCGCGCCGAACTCGGCCGCCAATGCCGCGTGCGTCCCGTCGGTTGATCCATCGTCCACGACGAGGACTTCGCGCTCGCCGCCGCGTTGCGCGCACACCGACGCCACAGCCTCGCGCACCTGGTCGCGACGGTTGAAGGTTGGGATGATCACGCTGACGAGTGCGGACATAGGCAACTAACCTGCCTGCCAAGGCAGAAATCCCACGCAAAGCCGCAAAGGCGCAAAGGGCAAGACGCCAAGAGGGAACACCGTGAGGGGAGATACGTGACAGCCGCGTCGGTGAGGTGAAGGAACATTACTCAGCCTTGCCGTCCTCTTTGCGGCTTGGCGCCTTTGCGTGAGTCCTGCTTTACGCCGAGTGGACGTTTGCCTGGGCGCTACTCCCTTGCGGCTGCTTGAGGCGCAGTGCGCGGTCGAGGATGCGGTCGGCGACCGCGTCCTTGCTCATCAGCGGTACGGTTTCGCGCTGACCGCTGCGATCGATCATGGTCACCGAGTTGGTGTCGACTTCGAAGCCGGTCTGTGTCCCGGCGACGTCGTTGGCGACGATCAGGTCGAGATGCTTGTCGCGCAGCTTGCGTTCGGCGTTGGCGAGTACGTCGTCGGTTTCGGCGGCGAAGCCGACGACCACGCACGGCGACGTGCGTGGCGCGAGCTCGGTGAGGATGTCGACGGTGCGCTCGAGCTCCAGCGTCATGCCGCCCGGACCTTTCTTCAACTTCGTGCTGGCGACGCGCCTCGAACGATAATCGGCAACGGCGGCCGCCATGAGCAGCATGGTGGCGCTGTCGAGCTCGGCATGCACGGCTTGGCGCATGTTCTCTGCCGTCAGTACGTCGATGCGGCGCACGCCGTGCGGGGTCGGCAGAGCGACCGGGCCGGCCACCAGCGTCACCGCGGCGCCGCGCCGCCAGGCGGCGGCAGCCACCGCAAATCCCATTTTGCCGGTCGAGCGATTCGAGATGAAACGGACCGGATCGATGGGCTCGCGATTCGGGCCGGCCGTGACCAGCACGCGCTCGCCATGCATATCTTGTGGACTGAGGGCGCGCTCGATCTCCGCAAGCAGCACGTGCGTATCGGGCAGGCGTCCCTTGCCCTCCCAGCCGCAGGCGAGGAACCCCGCATCGGGCTCGACGACATGGTACCCGTGCGCCCGCAGTCGGCTGAGATTCGCCTGCACGATGGGATTCTCCCACATGTTGACGTTCATTGCCGGCGCCAACACGACCGGCGCGCGTACCGCAAGCATGACGGTGGTGATCAGGTCGTCGGCAATGCCGGCGGCCAGCTTGCCGATCACGTTTGCCGTCGCCGGCGCGATCATGACCGCATCGGCGCCGTCCGCCAGGCGAATGTGCCCGATCTCGGATTCCTGCGTGAGATCGAACGTGTCCGTGGCCACGGGCTGTCCGGACAGCGTCTGCAATGTCAACGGCGTAATGAAGTGCTGAGCGCCGGCACTCAGCATCACGCGTACGCGCGCGCCGGCTTTCACCAACTCGCGCACCAACTCGGCGCTCTTGTACGCGGCGATGCCGCCGGTCACGCCGAGGACGATGCTCTTGCCATTAAGCTGCGGCATCGTCCGCCGTCTCCGACAGCGCTTCCATTTGCCGCATCGTCAAACCCTCTCGCGCCAGCGAATATAGCCCGGCCGAAATGACGGCGACAGCCTGTGTGACCTGGAGGACGATCGAGTACGCCACCGCATCGCTCTCCGAGATGTGAAAAATCGACAGCGCCAGCACACATCCGAAATTGAACAGGCCAATCCCGCCGGGCGCCGACGGCGCGGAGACCGCGATCGCGGTGATTGCCGTCAGCACGACACCTCCGACCACCAGCGGAACGTCCAAGCCGAACTCCAAGATGCCGAGGAGGTAGATGCAGGAAATCGCCAGCCACAGGTACAGCGACCACCCCAGCAGCTGGATGAAAGTGCGGGGACGATCGAGGATCTCGAGCGCGTGTGCGAAGGAGCCGAAGAAATGATCGATGGGCTGCGCGAACCGTTGGGGCAGGGGACGCAGCCCCAGGCGTAAGAGCCGCAATGCCAATGCTTCTTGCCAGCGCACAAACGCCACCGCGCCACCCAATAGTGCCACGACCCCACACAAGCCGTATCCCAGGCGGCGGACATCCGTGGAGACTGGCACCAGCGTCGTCGCCACACCGAAGAGCAACAGGATGGTGAAGAAATCGAAGATGCGCTCGAGCACGACTGTCGCGAGAATCCCGCCGAGCGGTTGGCGCTCTTTGCGGCTGACGAGCACTGGCCGTATGACTTCACCGATACGCAAAGGCAGCACATTGTTGGCCATGAAGCCGATGTAGGTCGCATCGACCAGGGTGCGCATCGATGGGGTGCCGACCGGCCGCAACAGGATCCGCCAGCGCTGCGCCCGGATGTAGAGCGTCCACACCGTGACAGCGAATATCGGCAAGGCATAGGCGTAGCGTGCACCGGCAAGTGCCGCGTACGCCTTGGCCCATTCCACGTTGCGCAGCGCGAAGCCGAGGAACACCACGGAGATGACGATGCTGAGACCGATACGAACGGGGCGGCTCACAAGCGACCTTCGGTTTGCGGGTCAATCGAAACGGGCGCGACCTGGACTGTCGCGGGCGCGTGCGCGGCATGCGGACGGGCGTTAAGTAGCCCACGGACCAAAAACGCGGCACCGGCGAGGAGGATCGCGCTGCCGACCCCTTGGAGGGGACTTTCGAGCACAATGCCGGCACCCAGCATCAGGAGAAAGGTGCCGGCGATGCGTTTCCCCTTGCCAGCCTGCGCCGTGGTGTCGGAATCAGCCATGCTGGCCATTCCCCAAGGAGCGCCACACGTGAACGGCGCGCTGGATCGCGGTCAGATTCACCAGCAGCGCCAAGGCGACAATCACGAGGATGACCATCGAGTAGTGCTGCCCGGCCACCCACGGACCCGTCAGTCGCTCGCACAGTGCGCCGAAAATGGTTCCAAAGCCGAGGATGACGTAGCGCTCGGGCCGTTGCAGCAGGCCGACGCGACAGACGGCTCCCAACCCTTCGGCGCGCGCGCGGGTGTAACTCACGATCAAGCCGCCTAGCATGGCGAACAGCACCGGCCACACGACCCAGGAGTCGCGGAAGAAGGCGGCCAGGCCGAGCAGGCTGATCGAGTCGGCGTAGCGATCAATGATCGAATCGAGGAACGCGCCGCGCAAGCTGCTGCCGTTGGTGCGTCGGGCCACGCGGCCATCGATGATGTCGAGCGTGCCGGTGAACAACAACAGCCATCCGCCGGTAAACAGCATGCCGCGCGCGTAGCACGCCGCAACGACAATGCTGCCCACCAGTTGTGCGCAGGAGAGCATCGTCGGCGAGATGTGCCACTGTACACACAGATCCTCGAAGGGGCGCAGGTTCTCCATGTACCAACCGCGGATTCCCGACCCAAGGACCAGCGACCCGCCGACATCAGCGGCGCCCGTGGCGCGGCGCCGGTAGCTGCCAATACTTACCGTCGCGGTCACCGCGATGAATGCGAGGATCGCGACGGCGAAGGCCTCATCGAATGTCGAGCTGTGATGGTCCACGCACGTACAGTTTCAGCCCGCGCTGTGCAGCTTGACTAGCAGCATGTCGAACCTGCCGTCTCGCAGGCGCCGCAATTGCTGCATTCCTCGGTCATGACGTGGACATCCCTGACAGTCTCCGGTTCGCAGAAGACGAGGGCTAGCACATGACGCGCCCGCAGTCGACGGGGCCGGCGACCTCACGGAGTTGTTTCCTGCGCCGCGCGACGGTACTCTCAGCCCTATCATGCAGTCCGTCGACGCCGCCCCGTCCCCGCATCGATTCACCCGTGCGGAGTACCACCGTCTGGCCGCGGCGCAGCTCTTTGTTGACGAGCGCGTCGAGCTCCTGAACGGAGTCATCGTCACCATGAGTGCCCAACGCAGCGCCCACGCCTCGACGGTACAGCGCTTGTTCCGTTTGCTTCTCGAGGCGCTCGGAACGCACGCGACGGTGCGCGCCCAAGCGCCCATCATTCTCGACGACTGGAGCGAGCCGGAGCCCGATATCGCCCTTTGCGAGCCGGATGCCCAGGACTACGCGCGCGAGCATCCGAAAGCGAGCCAGGTGCGGCTGGTCATCGAGGTTGCCGACACATCGCTCACCTACGATCGAACGCAGAAGGCTTCGTTGTACGCCGCAAGCAACATCCCGCTGTATTGGATCGTCAACCTCGTGGAGCGCCGGGTTGAGATGTTTTCCGATCCCGATCCCACGGCAGGGCGGTACCGTTCCGAAGCACCGGCAACAACTGCGAACACTCTTGTGCTCCCGGGTGGAACACCGCTCGCGGTCGCCGCCGTTCTCCCGCCGAGTTGAAGCGGCTCGCTTTTCGGTACCAACGGGAAGCGGGCCATAGGAGAAGCCCGCCACCAGCCGCAGGCCCTATGCGGCGCCGCGGGTTTGCAGCAAACGGGGACTGGGGTGCAAGCGGTGCGATTAGAAACGAACGCAACGTTTGCACCCCACGTCCCCATTGGTTGGTACGATGGGTGTCTGTGACTTTCATTCAGTCGCGTCCCACATTACCATGGGTGTCTCTGACCTTTCCTGCTTCAGCCGTCGGCGCGTCGCCGATAGAGCGTCAACTCGAGGCGTCCATGAGGAAAGTCATAATGCGAGAAGGTTGCAACACGAACGTCCGCGTGCGCCACCGGTTCCAGTGCATACTCGCTGCGGATCGCCTGGTCCATGCGCTGGACCGTGCGCACGCGTTCGACATCGACATCATTCTCGATAGCGCCGGTACGTACAAGCGATCGCGGCCGGGAAAAGTTATTGATATCGATAGCACTCATGGAGCCGGGAAAGTAGTAGTCGAACCGAAGATTGCGCCACTCACCCGACGCGTATGCCGCTTCGGAGAGGACCGTCCATTCAAGCTGCGGGAAGTCGACGAGCATCGTCGGGTAGGGCATCGCGAGGCAGCAGTCGTAGTCACCATAGTATTGGGTAGGATCCCATACAGTTAGTACCTTCGCCGGCTCCGTCGGTAGCGACTTCCGAAGGAAGCGGAACTCTTCTTGGTATCCGTAGTTCATTCGATACGTCACAAAAAAGCTGTACGTCAGCAGCGGCGCGGCGAGAGCCGCCGCGACGACGCGCTTCCAGGAAGAAGCCAGGACGCGCCCATCAAGAAACCGACCATACAGGAGAAGACATCCCTTCCCGCACGCGAGGAAGAGCAACAGCACGTAGATCGTAAAGTAACCCGTCGACGGCAAATTGGTGATCCCTGCGTGCATGGAGAGCACTGGAGGAAATGAAAAGATCGCCATCGGACCAAACACCGTCGCCAGGTCGGTCCAGGCCTTCCGGCGCAGGGAATACGCGGTCCAGTACCATATGGGCAGC
Source organism: uncultured Binatia bacterium (SeqCode) (assembly GCA_964611965.1). GTDB lineage: Bacteria > Desulfobacterota > Binatia > HRBIN30 > HRBIN30 > CAZTDK01. The sequence continues at coordinate 15,165 of CAZTDK010000048.1, forward strand.
AGGACTACCGACGGCAGAAACAGATCCAACGCCGGAACGGCCGGAAGCAGCAGATGTTGAACCATCAACGGTAGGTAAAGCCCGTACATGGTAAACGCGGAAAGGCCGACAATGCCCCTCCCGTGCAAGAAGGCGTTGATATTTCCGGAGTGAAATGAAAACAGAAGAACCATCCCGAATCCTAGGCCAAGGGCGTAGCCGACAAAGCGTCTTCGGCACAGCCACAACGCCTTCCAGCCTTGTGGATTCACGCCGACAAATAAAGGCACTGCGGGCATCAGCAAAGCTGCCTCCGCACGAAACAGACAGCCCAGTGCCGTGGCCGAGAACAGGACGCATTGCAGAACGATTCCGCGCTCACCGTCGCGGACAGCCGCAAATGCGAGCGCACTGGAGAGCCAGAGCGCGAGCGGGATGAGGTGCGTCGAGTCGGACACCGAGAGCCGTACGTACATCGGCGTAACTGCCACGAGAAGGCCGAGGACCAAGGACAGATTCTCTCCGTAGCCGGATCTCCGCGCCGCATGCCAAGCCATCAGGACGCAAGCAATTCCCGTGATCAGGTTCAGGCCCACGAGCCCATCGAATCCAAACGAAAGATCGAATGCGATGAGTCGCATGGGGAGTGGGAGATACGCGGTACTTTGCGTAAAAATCCGTCCCGTCCAGGGCAGGTTCGCGATCGTGAAGTACCAATTGACGGGAACCGCAGGAACGATGAGACGAGCGAGCAGCGCGAGCACGGCAAGCGCAACACCAGTGCGGCCGGTCGCATCCCATCGCAACCGACGCACTCCACGCGATAGCCAGACGGGGGCGCGGCCGGGGGGGGGGGG
>CAZTDK010000048.1:16010-16636 GCA_964611965.1 uncultured Binatia bacterium (SeqCode)
GCATCCCCCCGCAACCGCCGCATGCCCCGCTTTCGCCACACGCCCCCCCCCCCCCGCAAAGATGAGCCAGCAAGCCGCCTCCACCCAACCGATCACTCGGTAGAGTCGCCAGGGGATGAAATCATTCGCCGCCAAGCCGGCGGCCACGTTGAGGGAGGATTGCAGCGAAAACATCCCACCCTCCTTTGGCAAACGGGGACGTGGGGTGCAAGCGGTGCGATTAGAAGCGAACGCAACGTTTGCACCCCACGTCCCCGCCTTTCGGATTTGGTCGCTGAGTCAGCCTTGGCCAGTAATGTGGTGGGCGTTCCACTTCGTCACTCCGGCGAAAGCCGGAGTCCAGACCGCGGGCCACCGCCGCCCCATTTGGATACCGGCTTTCGCCGGTATGACGGGTTTCAAGCTGTGACTCATCTCACTGAACGGAATTGGCTGGCAACGACCTGACCGCTAACGAGCGAGTACGCCCCGCGCCAATGCGGGTCGGACGGTGGCCGGTTGCTACGTTCCATCCGCCATTGTCGGGACCACAATGGCGGATTGTCACCGTCCACACGCCATTGTCGGGACCACAATGGCAGGTATCCGTTCGGGGAACGGCGTGGTCGGTCCGGAACGGAAAGAGA
>CAZTDK010000049.1:0-16502 GCA_964611965.1 uncultured Binatia bacterium (SeqCode)
AAACGTCTGATAGGGAGGCCTTACGTCAATTCGGTGCTTTATGCTACCTACCCGCACAAGACCTATCAAGATGCCGTTGTGCCGGTCATCGAGGAGCAGCGGATTCCCCCGCGGCCATCTACCAACCCGTCATACCCGTGCGCCTCATAGCGTCGTTTCATCCGCCGCATCTGTCGCGCCGTGTTCCGGCAGATGTGCGCGGCTTGGAGCCACGTCAGCTTTCCGACAATCGCACGCATGATCATTTCGTTCCTCGTCATCGCCTTCACTCTCTTGGGTATCGCGCGTTCGCTGGCTCGCGTCCAGAGAGACGTAGCCGGTTAAGGCGGACATCCCCAACTGCCTATGCCCGGACATCTCCAGTGACTCCTTACCCCGGTGTCGCTCGGTCTTGCCTACGTTAATCGGTTGGCATACCGTCGCACGGAGCAAGTGGATGCCGTATAGTCGTCTGGTTGGTGATCTTGGCCGGGTCTTCTTCGTAGCGGGTCTGATGGATGTCGTTCACGAAGTTGCCCGGCATAGTCGGGAGGCTATGGCTAACCTCACACAGACGCGGAGAATTTGCGCCTCAGATCGTCGCTCCCGACGCGAGCGGCGACCGATGCAAGCCCGCCAGATCCTAGGGCATGACGTACTGCTCAACCTCGGGGTCTCCATCAGCGAAGCGGCACGCGAGCCCCGGGTGACCTGCCCCCTGCACTGCATTCTGGCCGGCCACTCTCCGCTGATCCCTGACAATCCGCAACTTCTCAAAATGTCAAAATAGCGAAGCCGGCGCGCTCATACGGATCATGAACGAAGTTGTTCGCTCTGCTGACCGCCTGCCAAAAGGGAGCAGCCGGGAGGAATTGCGGCCCGTCCGTCGGTGGTGGGGTCCTGTGTATGTCGCGATGCTCACCGGAGTGCTCGTAGCGTCCGTGTGGCTCTCTCCGTCTTCGTCGTTCGCTACCAACGGCGGATACCTTCAGATCTTCGAGTGGCTCCTGCCGGCACTGACGGCAGCCGCATGGCTTCGTGGGGCGTATTTGTGTTGGGCCGGGAAACTTCGACAGCAGCCGACGCAGCTCCTGCAGTTCGGGCTCCTCGCGAGCGTGCTGTTCTACTTGGGTCTCTTCTTCTCGCCTTACGGTCTCAACGAAGAACACTCGCTCGCTTGCATTGGACTCGCTGCTTTCGCGGGAACGGCAGCCTTCGCCAACAGCGCATTCCGGATCATCAATGCACGCTTCTTGTTTTTCACCACGGTCATCACGGTCAACGTGGCGATCACGATCATCGGCCTAGAGCTCGGGCTGCGGCTCCTCAGCGGGATGAACCCGAGTCTACCGTGGCTGGCACAGCCCGGCAGCTCTCCGGCAGAGAACGTCGAGAGGTATCGGTTTCCCCTCAGCAACGATGTCTGGAGTCTTCACGTCAACAGCTCCGGCGAGAACGACGTCGAGTTCGTGCCCAAACAAGAGGGGGAATGTCTCATTGCATCCATCAGCGATTCTTACAGCCAATCTGTCGGGGGCCTTGAACGTCACTTCACATCGGTCGCGGAGCGCAATCTGCCCGGATGCCAGATCTACAATTTCGGCGTCAGTTGCATTGGCCCGCGCGAATATCTTTACCTTCTGAAAACTGAAGTGCTGCGCGTCAACCCTGACCTCATCGTCGTCAACCTCTTCATGGGTAACGACTTCACGGATATTGTGGATCTCGACAAGCCAGAACATCAGGCGACGCGTCGCCGATTGCTTCTCTACTCCGTATTGCGGCGATTTTGGCTTACTGCACGCGAGAAGTGGAGAGTGCGACTGGAGCCTTCAATCGCCACTGACACCTCGCCCGAGAATGGTGTTCCTGGCAGCGAGATTCCCCCTTGGATCCGGGACCCGCTCCTCGAGCATCCAACATTCTCGGAAGAGACTTTCATTGATATTGAGAGGAATAGGGCGGCGATTATGACGAGCACTGAGCTCGATTCATTTGTAACGGAGATGCTCGCGGTCTTGCAGGAGATCAGGGCGGCCGCGGGCAACATCCCTGTGCGCTTTGTGCTCATTCCAGACGAGTTTCAGGTCGAAGACACGCTGTGGGCGGAAATTGAACAACGGGCTGATGCGAGCCTCGGGAAGCTGGAGCGCGATCGACCCCAGAGGATCCTGCGAGATTGGTTCGATCAGAACCACATCGCCTACCTCGACCTCCTCCCGGATCTTCGAGCGGCGGAGCCACTGCGAGACGGCAGAAAGCACGTCTATTACAGTCGAGACACGCACTTCAATCCCCGCGGACACGAGATTGCCGGCAGAGCCCTGGCGCGTTTTACTCGCAAAGGACCTTCCACCGGAGCATCGCCCGTCGCAGTGAGCGAGATACTGGACAGCCACTCATCATCGCATGAAGTGGGACTCTATTAGCCGTTCAGTCTCATCGGATTTACGAAGTGCCATTACAACTATCGGTCCCATGCGATTTACGGCGTCGGCGTCGGCGTCGGTGTTGATGTTGGTGTCGGTGGACAAAACTCACTGATGAGCGTAGCACCACCGTAATAGGTGCCCCAGCCGTTCACGCCGTTTGGTTGCCCCCCGTCAATAGAAATTCTTAGTTGCGTAGCCGTCCCAGCGCTGTCCTGCCAATCGTGGAGGTTGGTGGCGATGTTATCGAGCTCCCAGAAATTGTCTGATCCTCAAGGGGGAAATGGGGCCAGGTCTGGAAAGTGGAAATGTCGCTGACTTTCCACTTTCCAGACCTGACCCCGGCAAGGTGTGTTGGCGAATTGCGTGCCGTTTCGCGCTGGCGAATTCGGCTTCACAGTTGATTGCGTCGCCCAATGCGAGAACCTGCTTTCGATTGATCAGGCGCAGCTCCAGCTCGGTGGAGGTCCGCGGGGTGTCCTGGACAACGCTGCCCTCCGGAAGATCGTGAAGGCAAGCGGCTACGTTATCGAGTCAACCTGTGAACCAAGCATGAACGTGCCGAACATCAGCGCGCAGCCGACGCGCGGAGAGACGCGCGCGGCTTAACGCTAAGCGTTAGAATTGCCCAAATGGAGTTCCTTGATATTGCACTCGCGATTCTCGGCTTGGTAACACCGCTGCTTGCCCTCCCGTACGCGCTCGGCAAGGAGCCCATCGTCCGTCGCGCTGCCGTTGGCGCCTTCTTCATTGTCCCGCTCGTCGGAGAGATCGGATACCTCCGGTGGCACTGGCAGGGAGGTCCATCGGTTGTCATCCCTGGTCCGTTCTGGTCGGGCGTTCTGTTGTACTATCCACTCGCAGTTGTTTCGTTCGGGCTTTGGTCGGCGCTTCTTACAGCTCTTCTTGTCCGCGCCGTGATTGGTGGAGATTCTAACAAAGCGGCTGCAGGCGACGGCGGGCAGTCGCCGGTTTCACCTGAAGCCCGCCGCGCCTGACCCGCAGGCGTTCGGCGTGTCGGGAAGGGTAGGCAGTTCCCTGTGACGCGAATTCTCCAGAACCCGGGCACGCTTGCGGTGGTCCTCGGGCTTATCCATCTGCTTGCTCCGCAAGGCATAGCGGAGATGTACAGTGCCCTGGCGAAAATGGATCGAGACTATTCGCGCGAAGAGCCGCCACCGCGCGCGGGCTTCATCAGGGCTGCCGGTGTGGCACTCGTCGTTGTTGGGCTTTACTTCATCGCTGCTACAGCCCGCTCATGAGCGACGCAACGAAACCGCCAATGGATTGGATGAAGCCTTCTTGCTGGTTTGACCATCCTAACTCATGATATACACATGACAATCATCCAAAACAGGCGTCAGATGCGGGCTTAGACGCGCGCTTTCAGCTGGGAAATGGCCTGTCTGCGGGCCATAAGAGTGAAAGTGTAGTGTTGGGTGACTGCTAACGACCGCACAAGAAGCGGACCATAGAAGAGACGCCGGCCGCAGGCCCTAAGGCTCGCTCACCACCGCGTCGCGCAGCGAGCACACGGCGATGAACAGGCAGCCGCTGCGTGTGGTGACGCCCGTGTGGATCGAACCGGCTTCGGCGCGGCAGTAGTCGCCGCGCCGCATCAGCACCCCGGAGACGAACAGATCGCCGTCGAGCACGTACGATTCCTCGACATCGGCGTGGCGGTGTGGGTAGAGCGAGGCGCCCGGAGCCATGCGCACCAGCTTGGTGACGTAACCGCGCTCGCGATCCACCGACAGCGTTTTCACTTCGACAGCGGGCGCGGCCGCCGTTTCCCACCCGAGCTGTTCCGAGCGCACGAAGCGTACCCCGGCTCTCTCGATCACCGCTCCATTGCTGGGCGTGGCTTCTTCGGCGATGCGTTCGAGCACACGCGTGCGCAGCGCGCTCGGCGGGAGCTGCGGTACTGCTGCCCGCGCTAGATCGCCGGCAGTGGCAGCAAAGGTAGCGGCATCGGCGCGGCAACTGGCGCAGCCGTCGAGATGTCCCTCGAAGGCTTGCATCGCTTCGGCGTCGAGAGAGCCGAGCGCATAAAGTGCGGCTGTCGCGCACCCGTCATCGCGGGAGTGATCACCGTCCATCAGACAGACCTACCATCAGTACGCCGGACAGGCCAATGGGAATCGCGAAGCTCGCTTGCCAGCGTATGCGGTGCAAGGTGGCCGAGGACTTCGCGCAGGCGCAGCATGCCGAGGCGGATGCGCGTCTTGATGGTGCCCAACGGCTGCTCCAAACGCGCGGCGATTTCCGTGTGGCTCAGGCCCGCAAAATAGGCCAACTCGATGGCCTCGCGCTGCTCCGCATTCAGGGCGCTCAACGCGTGCCGCACGAAGTGATGGCGTTCGGCATCGGCGGCGGCGGCCTCTGGCCCGGGCGTGCTCGATTCCACATCGGCGGCCGTTTCCAGCGGGTCCGACTCGCGGTCGCGCTTGCGAGCGCGCAGGACGTCGATGGCGCGGCTGCGCGTCAGAGTAAGCAGCCACGCGCACGCCGTGCCCCGTGTCGGATCGTAGTGCTTCGCCTGACGCCAGGCTTGGGCGTAGGTTTCCACGACGACATCTTCCGCAGCGCTGTGATCGCCGAGGATGCGCAACGCCAGCCCCAACACCAGGTGACTGGTCGCGTCGTAAAACTCGGCGATCGCGTGCTGATCACCGGTGGCGGTCCGTTGAATCAGACCCGTCCAGTTCGTCTCTGCCATGTGGGCGTCGGAGCGGACTCTGCTCACGGCGGACGTTGCTATCATTTCGGCCCGCACGGGTCCAACCACCAATCGTATTGACAGAGCTGCGCCCACGCGTCACGGATTCCCACAAGGTCTACGAACGCAACGGCGCCATTGGATTCACCACGCCGCAAGAAATTCTTGCTCGTCACTCGTCACTCATCACTTGTCACTTGTCACTATCCCTCAGCTCCTCACCGGCTTCAAAACCATCGGTCCCGTCGGCTTGGCAACGCCGCCGGTAGGTTCGATGGTCACTGCGGCCGCCTGAATGGCCCCGACGTTCAGAGGCAGCGGCCCTTCGAGGCGGCCGAATCCTCGCTGGTCCGGTATGAACAGACCGGCGCGCACGGGGCCTTCCTTCTCTGTGATCCACCACAGCTCATATGTCTTGTCGGCTGGTACTTCCGGGAGATCGAAGGCGTAGAAAAGAGAGCGCCCGGTCTCGCTATCAATCAAGGCGTGCGCCTCGGCATGGGTCCCGGGAGACGGTTGCCCCTGGACCTGCGGCTGTAGCCGCACCATTTGCAATCCGCGCTGCTGGACGATGGCCAATGACTCTTGCGCCGCGGCGAGCGCCGCGCGTAACGCGGCAACATCATTCTCCTTGGCTGCCAGTTGCTGCGCGAGCCGCTCCATCTGCTGCTGCGCGCCGCTGGCGTCGGCACGCAGGCTGGCAACCTGCTGTTGCTCCAGCTGGAGTTGTTCGCGCAAGCTCGCATCGTGCGTGACGCCGACGATCAGCAGCACGGCGGCGGCGGCCGCGAGCGGGAGCAACGACCAGCGGGGCAGGGTGATGACGGTGCCCCGCCGCCGTGCGGGGTGTACACGCTGCAGGAGCGCTGGTTTCAGGTCGGGTGCGTCACCCTCCGGGCCGGCCAGGGCGAGGCTGCCGACGACCGCCTCCCAGACCCCCAACTCCTGCCGGCAGGCCGCGCAGCCGGTGGCGAGGTGCGCCTCTACGGCTCGCTGCTCGGGCGTGTCGAGCGCGCCGAGGGCGAAGGAGGACAGCTCAGCCTGGATCTCTTCGTGCGTCATATCGTCGTCGACAGAACCGGTGTCAGCGCCCGCCGCATGACCAGCATCGCGTGTCTGATCCGGGTTTTGATCGTGCCCAGCGGCTCGCCTAGCTGCGCCGCGATCTGCGCGTGCGACAATCCCTCGTAGAATGCCAATTCGAGCGCCGTCCGTTGCGCCGGAGTCAAGCTGGCCATCGCCGCGCGCACCAAGCGGCGCCGTTCGGCGGTCTCCGTCATTTCCTCCGGCTGACGCACGGCCTGCACCGGTGTCAGGTCCTCGGCATGGGTGCGCTTGGCAGCGCTCGAGGCCCGCACGCGGTCGATGGCCCGGCTGCGCGCGATCGCGAAGAGCCAGCTTGACAGCGTGCCCTGTGTCGCGTTGTAGCGGTCGGCCTGTCGCCACACCTGAAAAAAGACATCGAGGCTGATCTCTTCCGCCGTTTCCTGATCATGCGTGATCCGCAGGGCGAGGTGGTACACCGCCGCGCCATAGCGGTCGTACAGCTCGCCCAACGCGGACTCGTCGCGTCGCTGCAGAGCATGCGCTAGTTCGTTGGTGTCCGACACGTATCCTCAGAGCGTGCCGCAGCTCACAGTGGGTACTACGGCAGCGCGGGTCGATCGGATGTCCTCTCGCACTTTTTTGACCCTGATCTGAGAAAACCGCTGCACCACGAAGGACACGAAGGGCACGAAGGGTGCGCACAACGTGGACGCTCATGACCCAGAAAGAAGCGTTCATTCCCATTGAGGTTTGTAGAGCCGTGTCAGAGTTTTGCATGGCTCCCGTTCTTCGTGTCTTCGTGCCCTTCGTGGTTCAAGGGCTTGTGTCTGATCAGGCTGCGGCGGCCGCGTCCTTTGCCGGAGGTCCGCAGCGGCGATGAATCCAATCCTATCGCGCCTGCGTATAGGTGTGCACGAAGTTCATTTTGCTCGTGACCCATCCAGGCGCGCAGACGCGACGTGGCGAGGGTCGCACAAGGGAGGATGCGATGAAGTCACGCCCCATCATCTTAGTGCAGCGGTGCCGGTGGCTAGGCACCACGCTGCTGGTTCTCGGCAGCCTTGCCGTGCCCATGTCGGCGTGGGCATCGAGCCACCGCGAGGCACCCGCCATCAGCCAGGACCCAACGGTCGACGATACCGACCCCTACGCGTTCGTGAGCCCCGAAGATCCCAGCAAGGTTGTGCTGGTCGGCAATTGGGTGCCGGGCGAAGAGCCGTCGAGCGGTCCCAACTATTTCCGCTTTTCCGATGCGGCTCGCTACCAGATCAACGTCGATGTCGACGGCCAGCTGCCGGTCGACGACGTCGTGTACGAGTTCGCGTTTCAAACGGTGGTCAACGCCCCAGACGCGACGTTCCTTGCGGCCACGGGTCCGATCACTTCGCTGAACGACGACCACTACAATCTGCGCCAGTATTTTACCGTCACCACGATCACCCACGGCACGCGCGGCGCGACGGTCGACAAGGATGTCCAGGGCCGCCGGCTGCTGTGTCCGCCGAGCAACATCGGCCCGTTCTCGACGCCGGCATACGCGCAGCTTGCCGCCGAGGCCGTGTACGACCTCGGTAACGGCGTGCGGGTGTTTGCCGGCCAACGCGATGATCCGTTCTTTCTCGATCTCGGTGCGGTGTTCGACGGGCTGCAATTGCGGCCGGTGACTGGCACATTGCACATGGACAATCCGGCGCGGCTTGGCCAGCCCGGGGGCGGCAGGGATGCGCTGGCCGGGTTCAATGTGCACAGCATCGCCATTGAGGTCCCGATCGCACAGCTGGTGACCCCGCAGCAGCCGATTCTCGGGATGTATACTTCCGCGAGCCGGCCGCGCATGCGCGTGCTCGGTAGTGACGGGAAAACCACGGACAGCGCCGATTTCGTGCAAGTGTCGCGCGAAGGCTTCCCGCTGGCCAACGAGCTGTTCGACACCATCCCGACGCTCAAGGACCAATACAACCGGGCGGAGCCGGGTGACGCCTTCGACGTCAATACTTTACAGCCGCGTATACGGAATCCCGAGCTGACCGGTTTGTTCAAGGGGCTCTTTCCAGAGGCGTTTACCACCATGAATCTGCCCCCGCAGGATCGGCGCGACGACCTGGTGGCCGCCGTGCTGACCGGCGTGCCCGGTCTCAATCGGATCGGTACGACTCCGGCGCCTGCCGATCTGCTGCGCCTGAACACCAGTCTGGGCGCTGCCAAACGGCCCGGCGAATTCGGGTACAGCCGTCTCGGTGTCATCGGCGGCGACGTGACCGGCTTCCCCAACGGGCGGCGCCCATGGGACGACATTGTCGACATTGAGCTGCGGGTTGCCGCCGGCGTGCTCTACAAGGCCCTCATCGATCCGCAAGGGCCGGATTTCAACGTTGCGCCCAACAATCTGTTGAGTGACGGCGTCGATGTGAATGATCAGCCGTTCCTCAGCGTGTTCCCGTTCATCGCGGTGCCCAGCCAGGGCAAGGATACCTCACACGCAGGACCGGTCCAGTGAGCACCCGGGTCTACAGGGCAGCTGTTCATGCCGAACGTCAAAAGGAGAAAACCATGAAGCGCATGAGAATACTCAACGGCGGTCGTGCCTGGGACCGGCTTGGAACCGCACTGCTCGCTGTGTTCTGTGTCGCGATGCCTGTCGCATCACCGGCGTCGAGTCATCGTGAAGCCCCGGGGATCAGCGAAGACCCGACGGTGGACGACACTGACCCGTACGTGTTTGTCAGCCCGGAGGACCCGACCAAGGTGATCCTGGTTGGCAACTGGATACCCGGCGAGGAGCCGTCGGCAGGGCCGAACTATTACCGCTTCGCGGATGCCGCGCGTTACCGCATCAACATAGACATCGACGGCCAACTTCCCGTCGACGACATCGTCTACGAGTTTGCCTTTCAGACCGAGGTGAAGAGCCCGGACGCCACGTTCCTCGCGGCCACGGGGCCGATCGCGTCGTTGGATGATGACCACTACAACCTGCGACAGTACTTTACCGTCACCAAGATCGTCAACGGTGTCGCCGCCGCGCCGATCGACAAGGACGTCACCGGGCACCGATTGTTGTCGCCGCCGAACAACATCGGGCCGTTCTCGACGCCGAGCTACGCGCAGCTGGCGGCGCAAGCCGTGTACGATATCGGCAACGGCGTGCGTGTGTTCGCCGGGCAGCGCGACGATCCGTTCTTCGTCGATCTTGGTGCGGTGTTCGACGGGCTGCAACTGCGGCCGGTGACGGGCACATTGCACATGGACAACCCGGCGCGCCTTGGACAGCCGGGTGGCGGCAGAGACGCGCTCGCGGGGTTCAATGTGCACTCCATCGTGCTCGAGGTGCCGATCAGTCAGTTGGTGACCACGCAGCAACCGATCCTTGGCATGTATACTTCAGCGAGTCGGCCGACCATGACCGTGCTGAACGCCGATGGGACCACCGCCACCAGCAACGAGTTTGTCCAGGTGTCGCGCCTGGGCTTTCCGCTCGCCAATGAGCTCTTCGACTCGATTCCGACGTTGAAAGACCAATACAACCTGGCCGAACCGGGGAGTGACTTCGATGTGAACACGCTGCAGCCGCGCTTGCGCAACCCGGAGCTTACGGGACTGTTCCGCGCGCTGTTTCCAGAGGCATTCACCACGATCAATCTGCCGCCGCAGGACCGGCGCGATGATCTGGTCGCCGCGGTGCTCACCGGCGTGCCAGGGCTGAATCGTATTGGCGATCATCCGGCTCCTGCCGATCTGTTGCGTCTCAACACCAGCCTGGGCGCGGCGACGAAGCCGAGTGATCCACCGTGCCCACAGGCCAGCGGCCCGTGCTACAGCCGCTTGGGTGTGATTGGCGGTGACACCACCGGTTTTCCGAATGGCCGGCGCCCGTGGGACGACATTGTGGACGTTGAGCTGCGCGTGGCGGCCGGCGTGTTGTACAAGGCACTCATCGATCCGCAAGGCCCGGATTTCAACGTGGCGCCGAACAACCTGCTGGCTGATGGCGTCGACGTCAACGACCAGCCGTTCCTCACGACGTTCCCGTTTATCGGCGTACCCAGTGCCGGCAAGGACACGGTGCATGCCGGGCCGGTGCAAGGCAACGCGGAGGTGCCCACGGTGAGCCCGGCACCGAATGCGACTTCGACGCCCACCGTGGCATCGACAAGCACTCCGAAACCGACCGCCACGCCCAGCGTCGCTCCGACCAATACCTCACAGCCGACGGCCGTGTCGGGAGCGGACGAAGGTGGCAGCTGCAACCTGACGCCCGGCCGCCGGACGGGTGGCGGTCTCACGCTGCTCTTCCCGGTGGCGCTGACGTGGTTGCTCCGCCGGCGCTCGAGATAGGTCGGGTCCAAAAGTGGAGGAGTGGGGTTCGAGACCCAAAGGTTGAGTGAGGGTACGATGGACAGCCATACCACTACGCTCAAGCGGCCGCCGGTGATTGTTGCCGGCCTCGGCCTGGCGCTGATCGCCGCTGCTTTGGTGATGCGTTCGTCCGTTCGAGTCCCGCATCCCGCTCCTCCAAGCGCAAGCATGTCAACTGAATCGGCACGTGGCACGCTCGCGGATCAACGCCTGCGGGCGGCACAGGAAACGGTCCGGCAGGCACCGGCAGACGCACACGGCTATCACGCCCTTACCGCGGCCTACATGCAGAAGGCACGCGAGACCGGCGACTTCGGTTTCAATGCCAAAGCGCAGGCCGCCATCGAGCGGGCCGAAGCTCTCGCGCCGGGCGATTTCGATGGATTGAAACTGCGCGCCTGGGTGCTGCTCACCTACCACGACTTCGATCAGGCTTTGCAGGTCGCGCAGCAAGCGCGGCAGATGCGGCCCCAGGATCACGAGATCTACGGCGCGCTGGTCGACGCTTTCGTTGAACTGGGTCGCTACGAGGAGGCCGGCACCACCGCGCAGGCGATGATCGACATGCACCCGGATGCCGCGGCGTACGCGCGCGTATCCTACTTGCGCTCGCTGCATGGAGACACCGACGGAGCGATCGCTGCCATGCAACTGGCGGCGGACGCGGCAAGCCCGCGGGATATCGAGGCGGTCGCGTGGTACCGTGTCCATCTTGCCGCGGAGTTGATGAATGCGGGCCGCTTTGCCGAGGCGGAACGCGAGGTGGATCGCGCTCTCGCAACCTTTCCCAACTACCACTTGGGCCTCGCCGCCAAGGCGCGGCTGCGCGCCGCGCGCGGCGACACGGCCATGGCGCTCGACTTGTACGTGCAGGCCGAACATCGGGTGCCGTTGCCGGATACGGTGATTGCGCTCGGCGACCTGTACACGCTGCTGGGGCGGCCGGATGACGCGCGACGCCAGTACGCGCTTTTGGAGTTCATTGAGAACGCGAGCGCACCGGGCAGCGCCACCTATTCGCGGCAGCTGGCGTTGTTCTGGGCGGATCACGGTTTGCGGCTCGGGGACGCGCTGGCCATTGCGCGGCGTGAGCGCGCGGCGCGGGCCGATATCTACGCGAGCGATCTGCTGGCGTGGTGCCTGTTCAAAGCTGGCGACTTCGCTGCTGCCAAACAGTCGAGCGACGAGGCGCTCCGGCTGGGCACGCGCGACGCCCGGCTTTACTACCATGCCGGCATGATCGACCAGGCCGTTGGCGATAGCGCTCGCGCCGCCGAGTACTTGCGACGCGCGCTGGCAACGAATCCGGCGTTCGATGTGCTGCAGGTGGACGTGGCCAGACGGATGCTGGCAGACATGGGAAGCACGCTGGGAGGTACGCAATGATTCGCGCCAGCCACCGCATACGACAGGATGCCGAGTGCAAGCGCCGCGCACACAGGGTTCACCGATGGTGTGTCGCACGGGTGCTGTTCGGTCTCGTTGTGTCCGGAGTCTTCACGGGCGTCGCAGTCGCGCATCCGCTGGGCAACTTCACTATCAATCACTTCGTTCGCCTGGCGGTTGGACCTGAGCAAGTGGGCGTTCGTCTCGTCGTCGATATGGCGGAGATCCCGGCTTTCCAGGAACTGCAAGCGATCGACGTTGACGGCGATGGTTCGGCGTCAACCTCGGAAATTGGTGACTATCTCGATCGTGCCGTTCCTGAGTATGCCGCTGGTCTTCTGGTGACCGTTGATGGTCAGCGCCTTCCCCTCACGTCGTCGGCGCGGGCACTGTCGATGCCGGTGGCCGCTGGTGGATTGCGGACGCTGCGCATAGAAGCCGATTTCAGTGGTCAGCTCCCTTCGACCACGATGCCAGAGACGCACCTGCTGCATTTTGCGGACAGCACCCACGGCGACCGGCTCGGCTGGCGTGAGCTGGTGGTCGTGCCGGCGACAGGGGTCGCGGTCTTCGACAGCTCGGCATTTGGCAATGCGGTTACCGACGAGCTGAAGGCCTACCCGACCGACCTGTTGACGGCGCCGCTCGACGAGCGGGCGGCCGATTTGAAATTCGTATTGGGTGCGCCGCCGGCCGGTACGATGCCGCTGCGCTTTCGTGACGGCCGTGTCACGACCCCGGCGACGCGCGACCGCCTGGCGGAGCTGATCACGATTCCGACCCTGACACCGGCGATGACATTGCTGGCGTTACTGATCGCGGCATTGCTCGGAGGCTTGCACGCGCTGTCGCCCGGCCACGGCAAAACCGTAGTTGGGGCGTATCTGGTCGGCTCGCGCGGTACCGCACGGCACGCGGTCTTTCTCGGGCTTACCGTGACGATTACCCACACGTTGGGTGTCTTCACACTGGGATTGCTGACCTTGTTTGCGTCGCGATACGTGGTGCCAGAACGCGTGTTTCCGATCCTCAGCATGATGTCTGGGGGGATTGTGCTGACGATGGGTTTGACTTTGCTCGTCGGGCGCCTGCGCCGCGCGCTCGTACCCGGTGCCGACCACGACCATGACCACGAGCACGATCATGCGCACGGCCGGCATTCACATCTTCCGCCGGGCGCTGATGGTGGGTCGATCACCTGGCGCAGTTTGCTAACCCTGGGCGTCTCGGGCGGCATTGTGCCGTGCCCGTCTGCGCTGGTCGTGCTGCTCTCCGCGGTGGCGTTGCATCGCATCGGCTTCGGCCTGCTGCTGATCGTCGCCTTTAGTGCGGGGTTGGCGAGTATGCTCACGGCGGTCGGACTAGCGTTCGTCTATGCCCGCAAGTGGATGAAGCGCAGCGAGCGCTCGGAGCACTTGGTTCGTGTCCTGCCCGTGATGAGCGCCCTAGTCATTACGGGTGCCGGTGCCGCCATCTGTCACGAGGCGTTGGCGCAGGCTGGGGTCGATCTGATCCGAACCGGATGGCTGTCGAGCGCTTCCGTGCTTGGTCTCGGGTTGATCTTCGGCCTCAAGCATGCGCTGGAAGCGGATCACCTCGCGGCGATCTCGACGATCGTCAGCGAGCGCAAGAGTGTCCTCAGCTCGTCGCTGGTTGGGGCCTTATGGGGCGTTGGCCACACGCTGTCGCTGCTGCTCGCCGGTGTGGTTGTCATGCTGCTGCATGTCGAGATCGGGCCGCGCCTCGCCCTGATGCTGGAGTTTGGCGTGGCGCTCATGCTGATCGGGCTGGGTGCTAACGCACTGAAAAAGCTGGTGCGCGGTGCCCGCGTGCACCTCCACGCGCATACCCACGGTGGCCATGCCCATCTGCACCCGCATATGCACGACGGCTGTCCGGAGCCCGCTCCGCACACACACCATGGGTTTCGCTTTCGCGCCCGTCCCTTGGTTGTGGGGATGGTGCATGGCCTCGCCGGCAGCGCTGCACTGATGTTGCTGGTGCTGTCGACGATCTCGTCGCGGCTACTCGGCTTCGCCTACATCGCCGTCTTCGGCATCGGCTCGATCGGCGGCATGCTGCTCATGAGCGCCTTGGTGAGCTTGCCGATCCATCTTACCGTGGAGCGCTTTACCGGCGTCAACCTTGCGGTGCGCACCGTTGCCGCGGTCTTCAGCGTCGGCCTGGGGCTGATGATGGCCTATCAGATCGGCGTCGGTGACGGGCTACTCCTGTAGCGCGGGGCGCTCTTTTGCTGCCGCGTTCCCAAGACCCCAAGTGACTTTGCCGGCAATACTCCGGGCGTCCCTCAAGCCCCTTCCGCTTCCGCGTAGATGAAGCCGGGCGGCTTGCGTAGATCCCAGACCAGGCCCATCCACGACATCGCCGTGAGAATGTAGTGGGTGACGTCGATCTCCCACCAGTAGAAGCCCTGGCGTTCCGACCCTGGGTAGCGGTGATGGTTGTTGTGCCAGCCTTCGCCCAGGGTGATCAACGACAGCAGCAGGCTGTTGCGGCTGGTGTCGTTGGTGACGAAGCGGCGACGGCCGAAGACGTGAGCCAGGGAGTTGATCGTGAACGTGCCGTGATAGAGCAGGGTGGTGCTCACGCAGAAGCCCCAGATGAACATCTGCGCCGCGGACGTGTGCAGCGACGGCGCAAAGTGATGCAGGATCCACCCGAACGCGGTCATGCCCAGCCCCAGCGCGATGGGCGGCAGCATGTGATAGCGATTGAGGAAGCGCAGCTCCGGAAACTTGGCGAAGTCGCGGATCGCATCCATCTTCGTAGCCATGTACTTGTTGCACAGGATCCACCCGACGTGTGACCACCAGAAACCCTTCACCGTGGGCGGATGAATGTCCTGATCGGTGTCGGCGTAGCGGTGGTGGTGCCGGTGGTGCGCCGCCCACCACAGCGGGCCCTTCTGCACCGCCGAGGTACCGAGCAGCGCCAGGACGAACTGCACCGGCCGGCTGGTTTTGTAGGTGCGGTGCGAGAAGTAGCGGTGGTAGACCGCGGTGACGCCGAACATGCGGATGTAGTAGGCGAGCACGCAGGTGATCACGGCCACCCAGCTCACGCCCGTCCAGAAGGCCAGCAGGCAGGCCGCATGCACGCCCCAGAACGGCAAGCTTTCGAGAACTTGAATCCTTTCATCGGCGCTACGTGCCTGGCGCGTGCGCGGCGCCTCTATGGTCTGCGTCATCGACATGTCCGGTAATCCTTCCGTGCTGCAAATCTTCCGCTTATGTGGTCTTGAAACCGAGGAGGCTGCCGTCCCGGCTACCCCGCCGCCCAGCGCACTATAGCAGTGTCATCCACCGTACCGCAGGGCGGGAAGGTGAGCAAGGAAAAGTTCAGTGAACGGTGGATTTCAGCCGTCGAACGGCGCGTGCGTGTTTGCGCGTATGGCTGCGGCGGCCGTGCGCGGCATGGCGCCTGGCTGCATGCCTGGTCGCAAGGCGCGCGGGGGCCGCGGCTTTGCGATCGGCGTTGGGTTCAGGGTAAGCTGCGCCGCATGGCTCCCAAGCTCCATGCATCGAATCGCCACTTCGAATGGAACCCGCCGCGCGGACCCTACCGCCGCATCAGTGCCGCGCAGGCGCGGGCGTACGACGAGCAGGGGTTCTTCCTCTTCGAGGACGCCTTCGACGCGGCGACCGTGCGGCAGGTCATCGAGGCGATCGATCCGGTCGAGCAGCGCGTCGAAACGTTCCTGCGCGCGCAGCCCGACGGCCGCTTCTTCATCGCGCAGGCCGACGCGATTACCTTCACGACGCATCTCGTGGGGCATTCGCCCTGGCTGCGGGCTTTCTGCGCCGGACCCGTCTTCCAGGATCTGATGCACGACCTTATCGGCCCCGACGTGCGCCTGTACTGGGATCAAGCGGTGTACAAGAAGCCCGAACCGCGGCGTGAGTTCCCGTGGCATCAAGACAATGGCTACACGTACATCGAGCCGCAACAGTACGTGACCTGCTGGGTCGCGCTCACCGACGCGACGGTGGAGAACGGTTGTCCCTGGGTGGTGCCGGGGCTGCATCGGCAGGGCACGTTTGAACATTGGATGACGGATTTTGGGTGGACCTGCCTTGAGCAGCCGGACGGCGCGGTGCCCGTGCCGGCGCGGGCCGGCAGCATCGTGGTGTTCTCCTCGCTGACGCCGCATCGCACCGGCCCGAACGCGACCAGCAGCGTGCGCAAGACCTACATCGTCCAATTTGCCCCAGATGGCGCGGCCCAGGTGGAGCGCGATGCGGCGAGCGGCGCGGTGGTGCGCACGCCGGCGGATGCGCCGGAGCGGCAGTTCCGGGTGCTGGCAGGGGGCGCCGCCGTAGCAGCATGAAGGCAGCGGGGGGCTCGGCACCGCGCCGCAGCGTTCCAGCTTGCGTGTTGCCAACCTTTGACTTTCGCGGCTCGACCCTGGACTGTGCGGGGTTGTGAACGGAGCAGGGCGGCACACCGAAGCGATCCGGCCGGCGCGCCAGGAGTACACCAGCCGCTTGGCGGCGCGGCGTGTCGCCGCACACCGCTTGGCGCGCCTCGAGCGGCGCATCTCGAATGCGCGGCTGCTGGTGTTCGTG
>CAZTDK010000050.1:0-16466 GCA_964611965.1 uncultured Binatia bacterium (SeqCode)
GCTGACGACACTCAGGAACGGCGCGTAGACCGTGGCGCCAATGCTCAGCACCGGCGCCACCAGGGCGGCGGGTAACTCGGAAATGCGGCTGTGGACGTGCGCCGTCACACTGACGATGGGTTCGGCGCGCTGGGGAGCCGAGATGACGTACGTATCGGTCTGTCTGCCATTTCCGGTGAAGACATAGGACAGGTCGGCGTCATCGCTGCGGACGCACTGCCAGTTATCGTCGCACCCGTGCGCGACGTTCTGCGTCATGGCCCCAGGTCCGATGGGAACGAGCGTCAAGCAATTCGGTCCCGACGGCGTCGGGAACCCAATGGGCAGCTGCGTCGGGGTGCTCGTCGGTGTGGCAAATGGCGGGGTATCCGTCGGCGTCAGCGGAATGGTTGGCGTCGCGCTGGTTGTCGGAAGCGGAGAGAGTGTCGGGGTCGCGGAGATCGTCGGCACCGCGGTGAACGTGGGTGTCGGCAGGGGCGACGATGTCGGATTGCTGATTGGTGTCGGCGTTGCCGTAAGCGCCACACAGACTCCAGAGCCGATGCATGCGGCGCGGAACACTGGCATGCAACTCAGGCCACAGCTCCCGGCAACTGGCTGCAGGCACGACGTGATCGGCACCGTACACTGACAGCAGTCGTTGGCGCCTGGTGTCTGAGTCGGCGTCGGGGTCAGCGTTGGGGTCGCTGTTGCGGTGATTGTCGGCGTCGGCGTGAACGTCACGCAATTGCGTACGCCGCAGGCGGCGTTGAAGACTGCGCTGCATCCCGAGCCGCATTGCCCTGACAGCGGCGGCGCGCACAACGGAAAGGCGACGTCCCCACACTGGCAGCAGTCGTTGGCGCCCGGTGTCTGGGTTGGCGTCGCTGTTGGCGTCGGCGTGGATGTCGGCGTCAAGGACGGCGTGCTGGTGGGGGTGCTGGTGGGGGTGCGCGTGTTGGTGGATGTCGGCGTCGGGGTCGGTGTAAACGTCAGCGTCGGCGTGTTGGTGAATGTTGGGGTCAGAGTCGCTGTAAACGTCAACGTCGGCGTGTTGGTCGGCGTCAGCGTGGGTGTGTCGCTCGGGGTGCTGGTGGGTGTCGGGGTGCTGGTACGCGTCGGCGTGTGGGTGCTCGTGTTGGTTGGCGTCAGGCTCGGGGTGCTGGTCGCTGTGCTCGTCGCAGTCGGCGTGGATGTCGCCGTGGAGGTGTCCGTCGGGGTGATAGAGGGCGTTAGGGTCATTGTCGGCGTTGTCGTCACGGTCGGCGTTAACGTCGCGCACGTCGTGCCGAGATCTTGACTGATCACGCACCCCGCGTTCAGGACCAGCACGCACACCTGCGGGCAATCGGCCGGGTCTTGCAGCTCGGCGCACGACGAAAGCCCTCCACCCTGGTCGCACTGACAGCAATCCTGCTGCGCCACGGCGGCCGTGCCGCTGAGCAGAACATACGCAGCGACAATCGTCACCAACCCGCACCAGCCGAGAGTCGTCCGCCACCACGGTTGGCGAAGCGTGAGCGTTGACTGCTGGTTAACTTTCACGGGCGTGGACCTTTGGTCCGGAGCGGTATTCGTTGACTTGAAATAGGCCCTCTGATACCTACTCGCCACCTTCAGCGCAAGCTCCGTAAATGAAAATCCCCTCAGTGAAAGGATTTCACGACGTCCTACCCGACGAGAGTGCCCGTTGGAGCTGGATTGAGCAGAACGCCCGGGAGGTGCTCGCCCGTTACGGGTTCGCCGAGATCCGTATCCCGATCGTTGAGCGCACCGAGCTGTTCAGCCGCTCGATCGGTGAGACCACCGATATCGTCGAGAAGGAGATGTACAGCTTCAGCGACCGCGATGGCTCTTCCTTGACGTTGCGGCCCGAAGGCACCGCGTCGATTGTCCGCGCCTACGTGGAGCACGCGTTGCAAACCCGCGAGCCGGTGTCGAAGCTTTTCTATCTGGGGCCGATGTTCCGGCGCGAACGTCCGCAGAAGGGGCGCCTGCGGCAGTTCTCGCAAATCGGCGCCGAGGTGATCGGCCGCGACGACGCCGCCATCGACGCCGAAGTGGTGCTCCTGTTGCACGACTTGCTGGAGGCGTTGCAGATCCGCGGCGCCAAGATCGAGCTCAACTCGCTCGGCGACGCCACCTGCCGGCCGGCGTACCGCGAATTGCTGCGGACGTTCGGCGAGGCGCACCGCGCCGAGCTGTGCGAGAACTGCGCCCGCCGCCTCGAGCGCAATCCATTGCGCTTGCTGGATTGTAAGGTGCCCGAGTGCCGCCAGGCGACCGCCGCGGCGCCGGTCATGTTGGATCACCTGTGCGGCCCCTGTCACGCGCACTTCGACGCGGTGCGCGCCGTGCTGGCGCGCGAGGCCGTGACGATCGAGCTCAACCCGCGCATGGTGCGCGGGCTCGACTATTACGTGCGCACCGCGTTCGAGGTGGTCGCCGCAGGGCTCGGCGCGCAGAACGCCGTCGGCGGCGGTGGCCGCTACGACGGGTTGGTGAAAGGGCTGGGCGGTCCGGATGCGCCGGGCATCGGCTTCGCCCTCGGCGTCGAACGCCTGGTCCTGGCGATGGAAGATCACGCCGCGGCGCGCCCGGCGGTCCCCGAGATCTTCATTGCGCCCCTCGGTGCCGCGGCCGAAGCCGAAGCCATGCACCTGGCACACCGCTGGCGCGGCGCCGGCGTCCGTGTAGAGATGACCAGCGGAGGTAGAAGCTTGAAGAGTCAGATGCGTCTGGCCGACAAAACCGGTGCGCGCTACGTCCTCATCGTGGGTGACGACGAGTTGGCCGCCCGTGCGCTCACCGTGCGCGACATGGCTGCGAAACGGGACTTCCCCCAGGCCGTGGCCCTGGCACTGTCCGGGACGGCGTTGCGCGAGACCCTGGCGCAGCTGGCGCCGCAGGGGTTGGAGCACGGCACGTGACCGTCGACAGCTTGGGAGACTGGCAACGCAGCCACTACGGCGGCGTGCTGCGCGCCGACGACGAAGGCCGCACCGTCACCGTCATGGGCTGGGTGCACACGCGGCGCGACCACGGCGGGGTGATCTTCGTCGACCTGCGCGATCGGACCGGTATCGTCCAGGTCGTGTTTCACCCGGACAACGCCGCGGCCTTCGCGGTCGCCGAGGAGCTGCGCGGTGAGTACGTGGTGGCGGTGCGCGGGCGCATCACCCACCGCACTCCGGAAACCGTCAACCCGAACCTGCCCACCGGCGCCATCGAGGTAGTGGCGGCGGAAGCCAGGCTGCTGAGCCGCGCCCGCAGTCTGCCGTTTCAGGTCGACGGCAGCGAGAACGTCGCCGAGAGCACGCGGTTGAAATACCGCTACCTCGATTTGCGTCGCCCCGAGATGCAGGAGCGCTTCCTCTTCCGCCACCGACTGGCGAAAACGGTGCGCGACTATCTCGACCAGCAAGGCTTCATCGAGATCGAGACACCGGTGCTGACCAAAAGCACGCCGGAAGGCGCGCGCGACTATCTGGTGCCGAGCCGCGTCAACCCCGGCTATTTCTATGCGCTGCCGCAGTCGCCGCAGCTCTTCAAGCAGATCCTGATGGTGGCGGGCTTCGACCGCTACTTCCAAATCGTGCGCTGCTTTCGTGACGAGGACTTGCGCGCCGACCGGCAACCGGAGTTCACACAGATCGATTTGGAGATGTCGTTCGTACGGCCGGATGATGTCATGGCGGTCACCGAAGGCATGCTGGCGGCGGCGTGCGCGTTGCGCGGCATCGAGGTTCCGCGGCCGATTCCGCGGCTCACCTACACGGAAGCCATTCGGCGCTTTGGCATCGATCGGCCGGATATGCGCTTCGAACTCGAGCTCGCAGAGGTAACCGAAACGGTTCGCAGCACGCAGTTCAAGGTGTTCCGCGACGCCGTCGAGAAGGGCGGCATCGTCAAAGTGCTGCGCATTCCCGACGGCGAGCGCCTGTCGCGCAAGGATCTCGACGGTCTACCCGAGCTGGTTGCCCCATACGGCGCCAAAGGCGTCGCCTGGGTGCGCCTCACCGAGAACGGCTGGCAATCGCCGATCGCCAAGTTCCTCACCGAGGATGAGCGCGCCGCCATCGAGCGCACCTGCGCCGCCGGGCGTGGCGACTTGCTGCTGTTCGTGGCGGCGTCGCCGAAGATCACGAACGACTCGCTGGCCAGTCTGCGGCTCAAGCTCGCCGAGCAGCTCGGCATGATTCCGAGCGATCGGTACGCCTTCGTGTGGGTCACCGACTTCCCGCTCGTCGAGTATTCGGCGGAAGACAAGCGCCACATGGCCGTTCACCATCCGTTCACCGCGCCATGCGAAGAAGACCTGGAACGCCTCGAGTCGGATCCGCTCAGCGTGCGGTCGCTGGCGTACGACGTCGTGCTCAACGGCACCGAGCTCGGCGGCGGCAGCGTGCGTATCCATCGGCCGGAGATCCAGTCGCGCGTCTTCCAGTTGCTGGGGATCGGCGAAACCGAGGCGCGCGAGAAGTTCGGGTTTCTGCTCGACGCCCTGGCCTTCGGCGCGCCGCCGCACGGTGGCATCGCCTTCGGGCTCGACCGCATCGCCATGCTGTTGAGCGGCGGCACGTCGTTGCGCGACGTCATCGCCTTCCCGAAGACCCAACGCGCCGTCTGTCTCATGACCGACGCACCCAGCCCCGTCGACAGCCGCCAGCTCCGCGAGCTCGGACTCAAGCTGAGCGACTGAGGTTCAAGAGCGGCCTTGCCCCACGAATCCTCCCCGTCGTTGAGCCGCCAGGGGTCGGTTCGAGAATGGCAGTGAGGGCTTGGGGATTTCCTTCCTCTCGGGCAAAGCGAACCTGATGGCGGCCCTTGTGTAGAGACAAGGTTTGGGGGTGAGCGCGTGGATCGGGATGCGGTAATGCGGCGCGCCCTGCGGACAAGCGTCGTCTACAATCTTGGCGGGGCATTGCTGTTCGCCTTCCCAAACTCCCTCGGCAAGCTGGCGGGACTTCCCGGTCCCGTCCCGCCGGTGTACGGCGTGCTGCTGGCACTATTCGTCGCCCTCTTCGCTGGCGCGTACGCGTGGTTGGCGCGTCAGCCGCGCATCGACCGGCCGCTGGTCGCCCTTACCGCGATTGGCAAGGCCAGCTTCTTTGTCGTCATGTGCCTTTCCTGGTTCCTGGGGGCCGCGCCTGGAATGGGCGTCCTGGCCGCAAGCGGCGATTTGATCTTCGCCATGATCTTCACGTGGTGGTTGCTCGGCGGCGGGGCGGTTGCGCCAGATCAGCCTCTCTGAACGGCAAGGCTGGACACCAGGCTGGCGTTGATCCGCTTGCGCGGTGACGCGTTGCGCCGTTTTCAGAATGAGCAGCACGCGCCATTTGCGCCGCTCACCATCTTGCCCTATATTCGCGCGCCTTCGTCGGCGATGGGCATGCCCGAGGGGCCTTGCTTCCTTCTCGAACGCGCTGAGGATGAGCAGCGGAGGGGATGAGATGATCAGTTGCAGAAGTTGGCGCTCCACCACGCGGATGGCAACCGTGGCGCTCGTGGTTGTCGGGGTTGCGGGGTGCAGCCTGTTCCAGTCGCGTCCCAAGCTCGAGGAGCCCGTCGAGCTCATTGCAGTGATGCCCATCGAGTCCCAGGACACCGGCGGCGCGCCGGTGGCCGGCGAGCCGCCGCGCATCGCACCCGGCGCCGCGCGCGTGATTACCGCGCAGATCTACGACGTGCTGTCGAGCTCGTCGGAGTGGCATTTCGTGCCCGATCTGAGCGTGGTGCAGGCGCTGAGCCAAGCGGATACCAGCGGCGACCTGTCGCTGCGCGCCCGCTGGCTGGGCCAGAAGGTCAAGGCTGACGCCGTGCTGTTCGGCACCGTGTCGCGCTATGTCGAACGCGTCGGCGCCGAGTACGGGGTGAAGCAACCGGCGGCGGTCGCCATCAAGCTGCAGCTCCTCTCGGTCAAGTCGGGCACCATCCTGTGGACCGGCTCCTTCGATCAAGAGCAGCAGCCGTTGTCTTCGAATCTCTTCAACTGGTGGCAGTTCTGGCAAGGCGGACCGAAATGGTTCACCGCGCCGGAGTTCGCCCACCTGGCCGTCCAACGACTGCTGGAGGATCTCCAGACGCGAATGGAGTCCTGAAAGAGCGCCGATCGTTGATCGCGTATGGCTGATGGTCCGAATCTCTTAAGCCATCTGCCATCTGCTATCGGCGATCAGCCATCGGCGCCTTACGTATACAATCCTCCATTCGGACTGATCACCTGCCCGGTCACGTAAGCCGCGTCATCGCTTGCCAGGAAGAGCGCCGCGCCGGCGATATCCTCGGGCGTGCCTTCGCGACCGAGCGGGACACGCATGAGCAGCATCTGCTTGGCCATCGGCGGGATGCCGGCAGTCATCGGCGTGTCGATGAGCCCCGGCGCAATGGCGTTGACGCGAATGCCGGCACCGCCGACTTCCTGCGCCACCGATTTGGTGAATCCGATGATACCCGCCTTGGCGGCGCCGTAGTGCGGCGAGCCGGCAATTCCGGCGAGGCCGGCGACCGAGGCCATGTTGATGATCGAGCCGCTGCGCTTGCCTTCCATGATGCGGAGCGCGGCGCGGGTGCAGTAGAAGTTGCCGAAGAGGTGAATCTCGACCATGCGGCGCCACTCCGCGTCGCTCAGGTCGCGGGTGATGCCCAACGATTCCCGCGGGCCCCCACTCACCATCTTCATCATCTGCTCGCGCAACCGGTCCTGTAGCGTCGGGCTGAGCTCGCCGATGCCGGCGTTGTTCACCAAGATGTCGACGCCGCCGAAGCGCGCGACCGCCTGCTGGAACAACGCATCGACTTGTGCCGAGCTTGCCACGTCCGTGGTCACCGCGAGCGCCTGGCCACCGTCCGCCGCGATCTCCTGCGCCACCGACGCCGCGTGCGCCGCATTGATCTCGCCAATGACGATGGCGGCACCTTCCGCGGCGAAACGCCGGGCGATCCCGCGCCCGATTCCCGATCCGCCACCGGTGATGACCGCTACTTTTCCGTCCAGTCGACCCATGTGTCCTCCTCAGAAAGGTGCGCTTCCTCATACCGCAAGTCGCCACCGCCGCGAAGCCGGTCGACGACCGCGTCACTCGTGGAGAACACGGTAGATGCGGATCACCGGACCGGGACGCTCGGGGCCCGGGGTGATCTCCGCGACGAGCGGCAAGTTGCGAAAGATGAATTGGTAGAATGCTGCGCCCGTCGAGCCGACCACATATGGCGGGTGCGTCGCGCGCGCATACACATTTGAGCTCAACACCAGATAGTCGATGCGCTGATCGAGATACCACGGGTAGCTGCGCAGGGCCAAGGACCACTGGTAGCTGACCTGGTAGCGATCGGTCGGCACCTGCGGCGTGTATTCCTCCCGCGCGAGGCGACTGCCGGCCGGCAGACTGGCGTCGATCCACTCGAGCGCCACGCTGCGTGTGTCGGGCTGCGCAAGCTGGCGATCGTGGTTGATGCAGGCGAGCACTCCGGGCGCCGCCAGCGCGCACATGATCCCCGCGTAGGTTGCGACACCGACCCGCCGCGGCAAGCGGCGCACGAACTGCCAGCCGATATCCGCCCCAGCCAAACACAGGAAGGGCAAGATGATCACCAGATTGCGTTGCGCACGGTATGGATACCAGGAAAGGAAGGCGAGATAGGCCAGCGGCACCAGGACAAGCACCAGGTCGACACGCCGTGGCAGCGCCCGCCCGGCCTGCGCGCACAACCGCGGCAACACGCCGCGCAGCAACATGCCGATCAGCCCGAGCGCACCCGCCAACGCCGCTGGCCGCAGGAGACCGCTGTCGGCCAGGTACGTCGTGTACCAGCACCAGTCGCTGCCCGGTACGTTGTCACCCAGATAGTTCTGGCGCTGCTGTCGCAAACCGTCCCAGAACTCGGAGTAGCCAAGCACGGCGAACGGGCAGGCGATCAAGAATCCCGCGGCAGCGGCGGCCAGGACAATGAGCGTGTGCCGCACTGCGCCACGGAACGCTCCCGACATTGCCGCTACGATGGGCACAAACAGCGCGATGCCAGCGGTATACTTCGTGCCGGCCGCCAGTCCGGCGACGCATCCCGCCGCCGCGAGTCGCCGCGAATCTCCCGTGCGCGCGGCGCCAATGCTCAGTGCCAGCGCGGCGGTCAACAACGTCGCGGCGGGCACATCGGTCGTCATGAAGTGGCCACTCTCGTTGTGTAGAGGCGCCGCCGCGAGCAGCAACGCAGCCCCCAACCCGACGGGTAGACCCGCATAGGCGCAGCCGGCGCGATAGATCCACCACACTCCAAGCACCGCACAGAGCGCGACCATCAGGCGCCCGCCGAGAACGAACGGCCATTGCGCCGGCAAGGCGTCCCAGGGGCCGATCCGGTTGAGTGCCGTGTCCGTGCTCAAGGGCGCATGGACCAGCGGCTGCACGACGGCCACCACCGCGGCTTCCAGGTAGAGCAGCAACGTTGGATACTGAAACCAATGCGGGTTGGCAGTGCGCTCGCGCACCATGTTTAGCGCCGGCTGCAGAATCAAATGTTCGTCGGGATGGTAGAGAAACGGCGCGCCCCAATTGATCGCCCAGAAGCGCAGCACCGCCGCCAGAGCGACCACAAGCACGATCAGCGGCGTTTTCGCGCCGCGCGCCGTGAGGCGGGTCACGGCCGGGGGAATAGCAGAGTAAAACGTGAAACGGAAAACGGCTGATCGCCGATGGCCAATAGTGCGACCATCAGCGATCAGCGATCGGCGATCAGCCATCAACGGGCAGCGGTCCTTGACGCCTTCTCGGCCCTGGCGTACCTAACACACCACCTTGAACGACGCCGCGTTTCTCAAAGCCTGCCGTCGCGAGCCGACCGCATATACGCCTATCTGGTTGATGCGGCAGGCAGGCCGTTACATGCCCGAGTACCGTTCGGTGCGCTCGCGTTATGGCTTCCTCGACCTGTGCAAGGATGCCGACGCGGCGGCCGAAGTCACGGTCACCGCGGTCGAGCGCCTTGGCGTCGACGCGGCGATCATCTTTGCCGACATCCTACTCATCGTCGAGCCACTGGGCGTTGGCCTGGAGTTCTCGCAGGGGGACGGACCGGTGTTGCACAATCCCGTCCGCACGCCAGCCGACATCGAACAGCTGCCCGACGTCGACGCGGCCGCGGCATTGCCGTTCGTCTACGACGCCATACGCAAAGCCCGCGCCGCACTGAAAGTCCCGTTGATCGGGTTTTCCGGAGCGCCCTTCACCCTGGCCTCGTACGTCATCGAAGGCGGCGGCTCGCGCAACTACGTGCACACCAAGACGCTGATGTACGAGGCGCCGGAAGCCTGGCATACCTTGCTGCGGCGTTTGTCCAGCGCGGTCGTCGCATACCTCAACAGGCAAATCGCCGCCGGAGCACAGGCCGTACAACTGTTCGACAGTTGGGTCGGCTGCCTTGCCCCCGACGACTACCAGCGCTTCGTGCTCCCGCATATGCGCACGCTCATCGGCGGCATTACCCCCGGCGTACCGGTGATTCATTTCGGCACCGGGACGTCCGGGCTGCTCGAGCTGATGCGCGCCGCCGGCGGCGACGTCATCGGCGTCGACTGGCGCCTCGATATCGGCCCCGCGTGGCAACGCATCGGCTACGACGTCGCCGTGCAAGGCAACCTCGATCCAGTCGTATTGTTCGCGCCGCGCGATGAGATCCGCGATCGCGCCACGCGCATTCTCGATCAGGTGCGCGGCCGCGACGGCCACATTTTCAATCTTGGTCACGGCATTCTACCGGCCACACCGGTGGACCACGTCATTGCGCTCGTCGACATGGTGCACGAGCTGAGCAGCCGGTGAGGCCGCTGGCCGGCGTCTCTATGGTCCGCTCCCCGTTGGGTCGCTGCGCGCTTCGAAGCATGACAACTGATGAGACAAAACCCCTTCACCACGAAGAACACGAAGCGCACGAAGGAGAAGGCCAAAGCGTCAGGTCATCACCCAAGAGCGGGCCTCGTACTCGATGAGGTTTGCTGGACACCGGCGAGGGCTGTTGCGCTCGCGTTCTTCGTGGTCTTCGTGTCCTTCGTGGTGAATTCCTTCTGTCAGATTGGGTTTAACATGAAGGATCTTCCGTGTACGACGCCGTCCTGCTGATCGCTTTCGGCGGCCCAACCGCCATGCGGGAGGTTTTGTCGTTTCTCGAGAACGTCGTGCGCGGGCGGCCGATACCTCCGGCGCGTCTCGAGTTGGTGGTGCACCACTACGAGTTGATCGGCGGCCGCTCACCGCTCAACGAGCTCACGTTCCGCCAGGCGCGGGGCCTCGAAGCCGCGCTGCAGGCGCAGGGACCCGCTTTGCCGGTGTACGTCGGCATGCGCAATTGGACGCCCTATCTCTACGAAACGCTGGCGCGCATGGCGACCGACGGCGTGCGCCGCGCCGTCGGCGTGATCATGTCGCCGCAGCAGAACGACGCCGGGTGGGGCCGTTACCAGCGCGACGTGGCCGGTGCCCGCGAGCAGGTAGGCGCGGCGGCACCGGAAATCGATTACGCCGATGAGTGGCATGCGCACCCGCTATTCCTCGAAGCGCTGAGCGAGCACGTCGCCGCCGCGCTGGCCCGTGTGCCCGCCGAGCGGCGCGCCGCAACGCCAATCGTTTTCACCGCCCACAGCATCCCGACGGCGATGGCGGCGGCATCGCCGTACGTCGCGCAGATCACCGAGGCGGCGCAGCGCATCGCGGCGCGGCTCGGCCATGCGCACTGGTCGATCGCCTACCAGAGCCGCAGCGGCAGTCCGCGCGAGCCCTGGCTCGAGCCGGACATCTGTGAGGTCGTGCGGGCGCTGGCAGCGGATGGCGTCCCCGACGTGGTGGTGGTGCCCATCGGCTTCGTTTGCGATCATGTCGAAGTGCTCTACGACCTCGACATCGAGGCCCGGCAAGTGGCTGAAGCGGCAGGTATCAACCTCGTGCGGGCATCGACCGTGAACGATCACCCGGCGTTCATCCGCATGCTTGCGGATGTCGTGCGGCGCGCGGCAAGCCCTCCGGTCCCCTCGCCCATTTTGGGAGAGGGTTAGGGTGAGGGCCGTCAGGGGTTTGCCTCAAGCATCCGGTCACGCATGACTTCGTCCGACATCCCTCACCCCGGCCCTCTCCCCGAATGGGAGAGGGAGCAGAGAGCCGAGGCGATTGCCGATGCCTGATCGCGCACCGCACATCGTCGTCGTCGGCGGCGGCGTCGCCGGGGTCGCGGCCGCGCACCGGCTCGTCGAGCTCGGCCGCGAGCAGCAGCGCCCGCTGCGCTTGACGCTCCTCGAGGCGGGTCGCCGACTCGGAGGTTCCATTGCCACGGAGCGCACAGACGGGTTTGTCATCGAGGCCGGTCCCGACTCGTTTATTTCCGAGAAACCATGGGCGTTGCAGCTGTGCGAACGCATCGGCTTCACGTCGCACCTGGTGCGCACGCGCGACACCGACCGGCGCACGTTCATCGTCCACAACGGCGCGCTGCACGCGTTGCCCGACGGCTTCTTGCTGCTGGCACCAACGCAGTTCTGGCCATTGTTGACGACGCGGCTGTTCTCGTGGCCGGGGAAGCTGCGGATGGGGCTCGACCTGGTACTGCCGCGCGGCCCGCAGGGCGGGGACGAGAGCCTGGCGTCGTTCGTCACGCGCCGCATGGGCCGTGAAGCGCTGGAACGCGTCGCGCAGCCGCTGGTCGGGGGCATCTATACGGCCGACCCGGCTGAGCTGAGTCTCGCCGCGACCATGCCGCGCTTTCTCGAAATGGAGCGCACATCGCGCAGTATCATCTGGGCGATGTGGTCACAAATGCGGCGTGCGCCGGCTGCCACGCGCGGCACCAGCGGTGCCCGCTGGAGCTTGTTCGTCAGCGCCGACGACGGCATGCAGAGTCTCATCGACGCATTGGCGCAACGCCTGCCCGCCGGCGCGGTACGCCTTGGCTGCGCGGTGACAGGACTAACAACCTCCCCCTGCGTCCCCCTCCTTGCCGAGGAAGGCGATAGGGGGAAGGCGAGCGAGCGGAGGTGGACGGTCACGACCACCGACGGCAGCGCGCTCGCGGCCGACGCCGTGGTGCTGGCCACGCCGGCACATCAAACCGTGCGTTTCGTGGCCGAGCTCGATGCTAATCTCGCCGGCGAGCTGCGCGGCATTCCATACGCGTCGTCGGCGACGGTGAGCCTGGCCTACCGCAATGATCAGCTGGCGCAGCCGCTGGCGGGCTTCGGCTTCGTCGTGCCGCTCGTGGAAGCGCGCGCGATCGTGGCGTGTACGTACAGCAGCGTGAAGTACCCGGGTCGCGCGCCCGACGGGCACGTGCTGCTGCGCGCCTTCGTCGGTGGCGCCATGCAGCAACAGCTCTTCGAACAGGACGACGCGACGATGGCCGCAAGCGTCCGTCGCGAGCTGCGTGAGCTCCTGGGCATCAGCAGCGAACCGGTGCTGACGCGCATCCACCGGCACCCGCAGGCGATGCCGCAATATCGCGTCGGCCACCTGGATCGCGTGCAACGCATCGACGCGGCACTCACCCAACACCCGGGCCTGGCCGTCGCCGGCAACGCCTACCGCGGCGTCGGCATCCCCGACTGCATCCACAGCGGGGAAATGGCCGCCGAGACGGTGTGGAACGGTCTGGCTTCGAGCTGAACACCAACTCCACTTTACAACATCTCCAGCTGCGCACCCTTGTCGTAGATGATGCGTCCGTCGACGACGCGCGCGAACTCTGGCAAACGATGCTCGACCGCGCGCCCCTGGCTTTGGATATGCCGTACGCTGTAGCCGCGGACGACGAGTTGGTCGGCAATCAGACGGCGGTGGCATTGCCAGTACAACGCCTCGGCGCACATGAACGCCGTCGTCCGCGCCTGTGCCGCGGCGAGCAGTTGCGCGAGGCCCTCGGCAAACTCGGCGCTCTCCGCGTGATCCGCATAGTTGCGGAAGGCCTCGACGGTCCAGGCGGTGTGCGGCGAGTCGGGTCGTGGCCGGCGGCGGCGACCGCCGAGCTTGGGAAGCCAGTCGTAGACGATGCCGCACGCGTGCAGCGCCTGCGCCAGTGGCTCGCGATTGAACTGCGGCCAGCGGCGCGACGCAGGGAACGCTCGGACGTCGGCGATGCCGCGGACGCCGTGCGAGTCGATCAGCGCCAGGAGTTCGTCGAGCGGCCGATTCGAGTGGCCGACGCTGTAGAGGATGAGCGTCACGCCTCACGATTGCAGATTGGTTTGCGGACGACCAGCGAGGGAGGACCGGCAATTACAGCAGCGTGTCGATAATCCGATTCAGCGTCGGGCTGGGGCGCATGGCCTTGGATACCTTTGCGGGGTCGGGGTGGTAGTAGCCGCCTGTGTCGACAGGCTTGGCCTGCGCCCCGAGGAGCTCGGCGTTGATCTGCACCTCGTTCTCCTGCAACTGCTTGGCCACGGTGGCGAAGCTCGCTTGAAGTTCCTTGTCCTTGGCCTGCGTGGCGAGTGCTTGGGCCCAGTACATCGCGAGGTAGAAGTGGCTGCCGCGGTTATCGATCTGGCCGACCTTGCGCGCCGGTGACTTGTTGTTGTCAAGAAACTTGGCAATCGCCTGGTCCAAGGTGTCCGCCAGCAGCGCTGCGCGCGCGTTCTCGAACGCGGCGCCGATGTGTTCGAGGCATGCCCCGAGCGCCGAGAACTCGCCGAGCGAATCCCAGCGCAGGTAACCTTCCTTCTGGAACTGCTGCACGTGCTTTGGCGCCGAGCCCCCAGCGCCGGTTTCGAACAGGCCGCCGCCGGCGAGCAGCGGCACGATCGACAGCATCTTCGCCGAGGTCCCGATCTCGAGGATCGGGAACAGGTCGGTGAGGTAATCACGCAGGGCGTTGCCGGTGACAGAGATGGTGTCGAGGCCCTTGCGGAGGCGCTCGAGCGAGTACTTCATCGCCTCGATCGGCGGCAGGATGCAAATCTCGATGCCGTTGATGTCGTGGCCTTTGAGGTAGGTATCCACTTTGGCGATCACCTGGGCATCATGTTTGCGGTTCTTGTCGAGCCAGAAGACGGCCGGGGCGCCGGTCGCGCGGGCCCGCCGGATGGCGAGCTTGACCCAGTCGCGCACCGGAATGTCCTTCGTTTGGCAGGAACGAAAGATGTCGCCGTCCTCGACTGCCTGCTCGAGCAGCGTTGTTCCCGTGGACTCGTCGACAACGCGGATCGTGCCGGCAGCCGGCGCGATGAAGGTCTTGTCGTGCGAGCCGTACTCCTCGGCCTTCTGCGCCATGAGGCCGACGTTCGGCACGCTGCCCATGGTGGCCGGGTCGAAGGCGCCGTGTGCCTTGCAGTCCTCGAACATCGCCTCGTAGGTCGTGGCGTAGCAGCGGTCGGGAATCATCGCCTTGGTTTCGTGCAGTTTGCCGTCGGGTCCCCACATCTGGCCGGATTCGCGGATCACCACCGGCATCGACGCATCGACGATGATGTCGCTCGGCACGTGCAGGTTGGTAATGCCTTTGTCGGAGTCCACCATCGCGAGTGCCGGGCGGATCGCGTAGACAGCCTCGATGTCGGTTTCGACCTCCGCCTTCTTGTCGACCGGCAGCTTTTCAAGCTTGGCGTACACGTCGCCCAGCCCGTTGTTGGGAGTGACGCCGAGCGCCTTGAACGTCTTGGCGTGCTTCTCGAAGACCGGCTGGAAGAACACGGTGACGGCGTGGCCGAAAATTATCGGGTCGGAAATCTTCATCATCGTGGCCTTCAAGTGCAACGACAGCAGCAGGCCCTTCTGCTTGGCGTCCTCGATCTGCTCCGCGAAGAACTGGCGCAGCGCTTTGACGTGCATCACGGAGGTGTCCACGATTTCGCCCGCGAGCAGGCCCATATTTTTCTTCAGGACGGTGACCGTGCCCGTGGCGTCGACGAACTCGTAGCGGACCTCCGTGGCCTTGGCGACGGTGGCGGAATTCTCGGTGCCGTAGAAGTCGCCGCTGCTCATATGCGCGACCTCCGCCTTGGAACCCTTGCTCCAGGGCCCCAGCTTGTGCGGGTGTTTCTTGGAGAAGGCTTTCACCGAGAGTGGAGAGCGGCGGTCGGAGTTGCCCTCGCGCAGTACCGGATTGACGGCGCTGCCGAGCACCTTGCCGAAGCGCCCCTGCAGCGCCTTGTCGGCGTCGTCCTGCGGGTTCTCCGGATAGTCCGGGATGCGGTAGCCGTGCGCGTGCAATTCCTTGATGGCCTCTTGCAGCTGCGGGATCGAGGCGGAGATGTTGGGCAGCTTGATGATATTGACCTCCGGCAACTGCGTCAGTTCACCGAGCTGCGTGAGGTAGTCCGGAACCCGCTGCTCCGGCGTGAGATTCTCGGGGAAGTTGGCGATGATGCGCCCAGCAAGCGAGATGTCCGGTGTCTCGACGGCCACGCCCGAGCCCTTCAGAAAGGCACGGATGATCGGCAACAGCGAATAGGTGGCGAGCAGTGGGGCTTCGTCCGTGAGTGTCCACTGAATCGTCGTAGTCTTGGTGGTCATTGCAACTCCTCCGTATGGGGATTTCGCCAACCCCGAGCTCTGTTCGAGAGGGCGCGGCCGCGATGTCGTCGCGAATTCGATATAGCCCGACACCATACGTAGTGCGAGCCGGCCACCACCTGCCGCACCACAGCAATTCGCCCGGCGGCAACATCAACTACGACAGCGGCCACGCGATCTTCGAAGCCACGCACGGCACGGCGCCGAAGTACGCCAACCTCGACCAGGTCAACCCGGGCTCGGTCATTCTCTCCGGTGTGATGATGTTCGAGCACCTGGGTTGGAACGAAGTCGCCGCGTTGATCATCAAGGGCTTGGACGGCGCCATTGGCGCGAAGACCGTGACTTACGACTTCCACCGCCAGATGGAAGGCGCGCGCCTGTTGAAGTGCTCCGAGTTCGGTCAGGCGATCATCAAGCATATGTAGGACCTGCGGCCGGCATCTTTCCTATGGCCCACTCCCCGTTGGGTCGCTCGCCGCGTGCCATCGCCAGGGTTCGACTCACGCGCGGCATGCTCCCAATCGCGAGCGACCTCTCGCTCACACGAGAAACCGCCCGGAATGTGGCGACAGCGCACGAAGTGCGCTACCTTGCCGCCGATGCCTCGTCCTGCTGAGCTCTCGGCGCGCACCCGCGCGCGCAATCTCGATACGCTGGGCCGTGACGAGTTCGACCTGCTGGTCATCGGCGGCGGCATCACCGGTGCGGGCATCGTGCGCGACGCCAGCCTGCGCGGCTTCCGCGTGGCCCTCGTTGAACGGCGCGACTTCGCGACCGGCACCAGCAGCCGCTCGTCGAAGCTGATCCATGGTGGGCTGCGCTACCTGCCACAAGGCGATGTCGGCCTGGTGATGGAAGCCGCCAACGAGCGCCGTGTCCTGCGGCGCATCGCTCCCCACCTGGCGCGACCGATTCAGATGCTGTACCCGGTCCACAGTCGCTCCGGATACGCCACCATCAGTGCGGGCCTGTGGACCTATGACCGCATGGCGCGGGTTC
>CAZTDK010000051.1:0-16357 GCA_964611965.1 uncultured Binatia bacterium (SeqCode)
CCGCGTCGCGCGCGCCATCCGCCAGGCGCGCTCCGGCCTCAAAGACCCCAAACGGCCAATCCGCTCCTTTCTCTTTCTTGGCCCGACGGGGGTCGGCAAGACCGAACTGGCACGTGCGCTTGCCGAGTTTCTCTTCGACGACGAGCGTAACATCGTCCGTCTCGACATGTCCGAGTACATGGAAAAGCACACCGTCTCCCGACTCATCGGCGCACCACCGGGCTACGTCGGTTACGACGAGGGTGGCCAGCTCACCGAGGCGGTGCGGCGGCGGCCGTATGCCGTGGTGCTCTTCGACGAGATCGAGAAGGCGCATCCCGACGTGTTCAATATTCTTCTGCAAGTCATGGACGACGGGCGGCTCACTGACGGACACGGGCGGACCGTCGACTTCCGCAACGTCATCCTGATCATGACGTCGAACGTGGGTTCTACTTACGTGCTCGACGCCACCGATCATCGCGACGCGGAGAAGCGCGCGCTCGAGGCGCTGCGCGGGACCTTCCGGCCTGAATTTCTGAACCGCATCGATGCCGTTATTGTGTTCAAGCGGCTCGACACCCGACATATCCGTGAGATTGTCGACATCCAGGTACGCCGCATCGCGCCATTGCTCGCGCAGCGAGACCTCACCCTCGAACTCTCGGATGGCGCCAAGGACTTCCTCGCCGAGGTCGGCTACGATCCGGCGTTTGGTGCGCGCCCGCTGCGGCGTGCGCTCCAGGAATATGTCCTTGAGCCGCTGTCCGAGAAAATCATCGCGGGTGAATTCCAGCCCGGTGACCGAGTCGATGTCGACCGTGCCGGGCCTGCACTCGTTTTGCGCCCCGCGCCGCGCAAAGAGGCGGCGTAGAAGATGGCACGCACGGCGAGCCGGTGCGCTCGAATGCTCACCCGCATTGCTGCCGGCACGCTTCGACCGATTGCTCCGAGAGTGTCCCATGCCGCCGTTTCGGCCGAGACGGCATTGCAGACCGAGCCGTGGAGCGTCCGAAGGGGTGCTCTCCGAAGAGACCGAGATCCAATCCACACCGGGTTGACAGCGCTTAGCGCCAGAACGGCCTTGCCCGGCGCCATCGCTCGTAGGCCTGAACTGCCGTGGCGAGAAGCTGTGGCTCGTCCCGGTCTCGGCCGCCGACCACTTGGCCGGCGCGGAAGGCCACTTCGGCGCTGCAACCGACCACCACAAGGACCATTCGGTGGGCGGTCGCCAGGTCACTCAGTTCCCCCAAAGCGTTCTGCAACGCCTGCAACGACGCGATGAACTTTCGGCGCCGCTTATGCGTGCGCTTGCCGAAGGTCTCGGTGAAGAACTCCCCAGCGTACCGCAGCGTTTTCGCTTTGATGCGAACCTGGTGTCTGCCTGCGGGGTCAAGTGTCGCCAGGTGCTTGCCACTCTTGCGCAGTTGGCGGCGAAGGCGTGTCAGGGCTTGAGCCGCCAAGACGGAAACGGCGCCATCGCGCAAGCGTGCCACGGCTGGGTCGTCATCGCGCTGCCATGGTGCGGCCTGTACCCATTCCGCGCAATCCAGGAGAAGCCGGGCGAAGCGCTTCGAATCGACGGCCGCCAGTGCCCGGTCGTAGGCCATGGTCTGTGCCCGGAGCAGCCACTCACCGAACGTGGCCAGCATCGGGTCGCGGTGCGCGTCTGCCTCCGCCGAATGGAACGTACTCGTGATGAAGACATCGAGATCTCGCGCCGGGTCCAGTTCGCCAGCGAGCCATTTGGTCTCGCGTTTCAGTCGTTCCCGACCCTTGCGGGAGAGAATCGGCCTGAACGTGGCGAGCGCTGCACGCAACCGACGCAGGCCTACCCGAAGCTCGTGGAGCACTTCGGGATTTCTGACCCGGCGCAACAGGTGGGCGTTGGCAGACACCTGAACCAAGCAGCTCCGCGCCACTTGGGTGAACCCTTCGACGGCTGCCATATCGCTCGGTATCTTCGCGGCCTGCGCCGTGACGGCATTCAATCCATTCTGCCCGATCAGCCGATAGCCGCGCTCGGCCTTGCTGTCGAACGACAGCCTCAGGACAGCAGCGGCAGCCAGGCGGCGAGCGACGCCGAAGAGGGCCGCCGCGTCCCCGGCTTTCAGCTCGAGCTCTACCTCCTCGATCGGCTCGCGACGTTTGCCGGCGACCAACTCGCCTTGGTCGAGACTTGCCTCCACCAGACAGGCTCCTTCGTCCAAGAGGCGGATGGTGCGCTGTACCGTGGTACTGAACACCGGGCCAAGCGCGTCCGCGCCCTTCGCAGTCAAGATGCTGGCCACAGGCGTCCCGGCCCACGCCAAAGGGTCAGGGTCTTCACCATTGACTTCGCTCTCCCACTCGTCGCGGTCAAACAGGCTCAAGCCAGCCTGTCGCTTCACCGTCTGAATGAACACTCCCTCCCTCAGTCGTACGCGGAGGCTGACTCCGCCCCTGCGCAGGTCCCAATCGGGTGTGTCGTAGTACACCGACCGTAGCTGGGCGTGTGTCGTCTTGTGGGCAAAGATCGGGGTGGCACTGACGGCAGCGACCTCGTCTGGCGAGAGCAGAAACTTCAGCTCCACCTCAGGAGAGGCATGTGAGGGCTGGATCACAGAAGCCTCCCCGTCGAGGCAGAAGCCCCGACGATCGTCTTCCAGAGCAAGAACCGAAGGCAATGTTGGGAAAACTCACTGAACAAGACGTTCATCGTTGCTCCCGTGCGCTCCCCAGAGCTGTGCCCAAACGCTCGTTCTCTGCTTCAGCTGCCGGCGAATTCGAGGACCACGCGCGACGCCACATCACCATGCTTGAGCCGGTCGAAGACTTGGTTGATCGACGACAGCGGCTGCAGCTCGATGTCGGCCTTCACCCTGCCCTCGGCGGCAAAGGCGAGCGCTTCGGCCATATCGTGGCGCGTCCCGACGAACGAACCGCGGATGGTGATGCAGTTCGCCACCACATCGAAGAGCGGGACCGGGAACTCGCCCGGCGGCAACCCGACCAGGACGCATGTACCCCGCTTGCGGGTCATGCCAACGCCCTGCTTGAATGCGCTGAGCGAGGGCGCAGTGATCAGGACGCCATGCGCCCCGCCGCCGGTCGCCTTCTTCACGGCGGCTGCCGGGTCGCCGGCCTTGGCATTGATCACGACATCGGCGCCAAGGCGCTCGGCGTGGGCGAGTTTGCCGTCGTCGATGTCAATGGCGCAGACGTGAAGCCCCATGACCTTGGCGTATTGGATCGCCAGATGTCCAAGGCCGCCGACGCCGGAGATGGCGATCCATTCGCCAGGCTTGGCTGCGGTCTCCTTGATCCCCTTATACGTGGTGATACCGGCGCAGATGATCGGCGCGGCATCCTTGGCCGCAAGGCCGACCGGCACATGGGCGACGTAATTGGGGTCGGCAAGAATAAACTCGGCGAAGCCGCCGTTCTTGGTATAGCCACCGAACTGCGCCTGGGCACACACCGTCTCGCAAGCCGTCAAGCAATACTCGCAATGACCACAGGCCGAGTAGAGCCAGGGCACCCCGACCCGGTCGCCTTCCTTCACGATGGTCACGCCCGATCCGACGGCGGCGACCAGCCCGATGCCCTCGTGGCCAGGAATGAACGGGAGCGTGGGCTTCACCGGCCAGTCGCCATGCGCGGCATGCAAATCGGTGTGGCACACGCCGCAGGCCTCGGTCTTGACCAGGATTTGGCCCACCCCGGGAGCTGGGATCTCCCATTCCCGAATCGCTAAGGGCTTCCCGAACTGCTCGACAATGGCCGCCTGCATCTTACGTCCCATAGGTCAACCTCGATCATCTTTTCGGGGGTTGCGCATCGTCATGTTGCGGAAGGTTGGCCGGCAAATCTTGCGATCTGCCGGCATGACCTTTTTGAGTTGCTGCTTAGTATGAAACCGCGAGGTCGTTTTTGACCTCCGTTACGCCCGGAGCGCTCCATGCGGCCACCCCGGCCTCTTCTCGCTCGTCCCAGGAGTGGATCGTGCCGGTGAGGGTTACCTTGCCGCCATCGGCCGACACCTTGATGTGATCGGCATCGATCTCGGCGTCACGCTTGAGCGCCTTCTCGATCGCATCCTTGACCGCCGTCGGCTGGACGCTCGGTTTGAGGGTGATGTCATTGGCCACCCCCTTGACCCCGGACAGATATTTCACCGCGGCCTCGGCGGAGTTGCGCTCGAAACCCCACCTGACGCTACCCGTGAGTGTCACCCAGCCGTTCTCAACCTTCGCCTGAACCGTGTTCGGCACCCACACGTGCCACCCCAGTGCATTCACGACGGCCTCGGCAATCTCCGTATCCGTGTGCTTGTGCGTCCCGGAGAGATTGACTTCCAGCTCCTCGGCGATTGCCTTCACGCCTTCCACGCGTTGAGTTGCCCGTTCGGCAGCCCATTTCTCGGCGTAATATGGAACCGAGCCGCTCAGGGTCACGATCCCATCATGCGCCGCCACGGTGATGTCACTCGAAGTCACGGTGGGTTCCCACCGCAATTCTTCCGTCACGTCGTTCTTCAGTTGTGCATCCGTCTTTTTCATAAGAACCTTTCCATCGCCAAAGGCGATTCAAAGCCGCTGTCTTTAGACACCGAAGTGGTGTTCACTGCGTCGGCTTATTCCGTAACCGTCAACTATGACTGTTTGAATACGCATGACACTTTCCTAAGAAGTTTCCGTTGGTGTAGTCAGCAGAGGGCAACGCTGCCTACAGATTCCTTCAATCAGTTCCAAGCTCGCGCAGCCCCCACATCCTCACCCCACGGACACGCCGAGGATACGTCCGATGGCGGCGGTCACTGCCATCGCCAGGGCGCCGCCTAGGGTGACGCGCAACGCTGCGCGGCCGAGCGCAGCGCCGCCGAGATGACCGCCAAAGGCGCCGAGGACCGCGAGACTCCCGAGAGAGAGCGCGGCGATCACCGGGATACGCAGCGCCGCTGGCGCGACCAGCAGCGCGGCAATCGGAACAACGGCAAAGGATGCAAAGCTCGCCGCCGAGATCCATGCCGCTTGCATCGGACGCGCCAGGGATGCCTGGTCGATCCCAAGTTCGTCGCGCATGTGTGCGCCGAGCCGATCGCGCGCGCTGAGTTGCTCCGCGACTTGCATCGCGAGCTCCTTCTCGAGGCCGCGCTTCACATAGATCATCGCAAGCTCGCGCAGCTCGGCTTGCGGTTGACCCGTAAGCTCCCGCGTTTCACGCTCGATGTCCGCTTGCTCCGCGTCGCGCTGCGAGCTCACCGACACATATTCGCCTACGGCCATCGACATCGATCCGGCGACAAGGCCCGCGACGCCGGCAACTAGGATGGCGCCCTTCGGCGCTGAGGACGCTGCAACACCGATCATGAGGCTCGCGGTCGAGACAATTGCGTCGTCCGATCCGAGCACCGCGGCGCGCAACCACCCGGCGCGGCCGCTTCGGTGTACCTCCCCATGCGGCAGAGACCGCCGACTCGTCCCGCGGCGGGGCATATCAGGTGCGGGGCGCGGCCAACAGCGTCACGATCTTGTTCCACGTACTTGCGTGGACAGCTTTTCTTGGAAGCACGCGCCCCATTGGCGTGGCCGTGCCGCGGGCGCGCCGCACACCTTGATCGAGTTGCTCGAAGTCGAGGTATTCGTCCCCGTCCGCGAGACGAACTGCCGTCTCTGCGGTGCTCACGCTCGCAACTTCATCGTCGGAGAGCCCGTTCAAAATGCTTTCACGCGTGACGTACTGGGTTCGCTTATCGTTCTTCATGGTCGCCGGTGACCTGTGCATGTCCATCTTCTCCTCTTTCGCTTGACCATCGCCCGGTTGCGTCGCCGCGCAACGGTCGTTTGGCTGCTGGATATGTACAAGGCCGCGGCACCGGCCGTAAGCCCGGACTACCACGCGCGTGCTTCTACGCGCGTACCATTTTACGGCTCACACTGGTGGCGGGGATTGGCAGACCTGGTACACCCTTAATGGAGACTGCGCCACGATGGGAATACGCTACGCGATGGCCGTGGGCACACGCCACTTGATCATTCGGACCTTCCGAGCATCTTTGACAACCAGACACGACACCATGGCGTAGGCGAAACTCGCGAGCGTCTGCGACCACGGTACTGGCATGAGTCCCGGAAAACCCATGCGCGCCGGGATGGTGCGGCGCCGACCGCTTTCACGTGGGGGCCAGCAACACCAAATCGCTGCGCTTACTGGGCGAGGCGCCGATAGAGCCAGGCACCGACAAACGTTAGAATGCCGGTGGTTCCGATCAGCACGAGGAAATCCACCCCAAGCCCGAACTGACTGATACCATCGGCCAACATCAAGGCTCGCAAGGCGTCAACCTCGTAGGTGAGCGGGTTGCCCCACGCCACCGCTCTGAGCCACGACGGCATCATTTGAAGAGGGTAAATGGCATTGCTCGCAAAGAACATCGGCATCGTCAACACCTGCCCGATGCCCATGAATCGCTCACGTGTCTTCACCAAACACGCGATGATCAGGGAAAACGTGGAAAACAAGGCGGCGCCCAGCATGACCACGATCAGTACACCCGCCACAGCCTGCGGACGCCATTCGAGCTTCACCCCCAAGAGCCAGGCCAGAAAATAAATGATGAACGCCTGCGAGAGCGCACGACACCCGGCCGATACCCCCTTGCCGAGCACCAATGCCGCGCGCGGTGTAGGGGTCACCAGCAGCCTGTGAACAATTCCCAGATCGCGTTCCCAGATCACGGAGATGCCGTAGAAAATGGCGATGAACAGGACGCTCTGGGCTAAAATGCCGGGGGCCATGAAATCCTGGTAAGGAAGGTCACCCGTGGGGATGGATCGCGCATGGGTGAACACCTGGCCAAACACCATCAACCAGAGCGCCGGCTGGATGGCCCGGGTGAGGAGCTCGGTCGGGTCGCGCCGCAGCTTCCGGAGGTCCATCGCGACGATGGCCACGGTCTTCAACAGAAACGACCAGGCGGACCGGGCGGGCCGGAACGCGTCAACCGAGTCGGGCCGCGGCGCGGCGAGTGGTAGCGATGTCACGGAATTGCTCTCCCGTCTTTGTGGGGGAACCGGCGTAATGCGCGAACACATCATCCAGGGTCGCGTCGGGGGTCTGCATGGCGGCCTTGAGCTCATCGACAGAACCCAACGCACACACTCTGCCTGAGCTCATAATGGCGATGCGGTCGCAGAGGGCGTCCGCTTCGTCCATCAAATGGGTCGTCATGACAACGGTCGTCCCGTGTTCGGCGACGAGATCCTGGATCTGATGCCAGATGGCGTGGCGGGCCACGGGATCCAAGCCGACGGTCGGCTCGTCCAAGAACAAAACGCGCGGGCGGTGCAACATCGCGGCGACGACTTCGAGCCGGCGAATCATGCCTCCCGAGTAGGTGTTCACCAAGTGGTGTGCGGCGTCATGAAGGCCGGCCGAGGTCAACGCCTGGTCGATGCGGGCTGCGCGCTCCTGGCGTGGCAGATCGTACAACTGGGCGAAAATCAGCAGATTTTCATAGCCGGTGAGC
The DNA here is from genome assembly GCA_964611965.1 of uncultured Binatia bacterium (SeqCode). Lineage (GTDB taxonomy): Bacteria > Desulfobacterota > Binatia > HRBIN30 > HRBIN30 > CAZTDK01. The sequence goes on from CAZTDK010000051.1 coordinate 7,490, forward strand.
AGGCCGTCGGCGGACAGAAATTGCGGAACATAGCCAATCGAACGCCGGACAAGCGCGGGCTGGCCGAGCAGGTCGTAGCCGGCAACGGTTGCGGTCCCGCTGGTCGGCGGCAGCAAGGTCACCAGCATCTTCATCACCGTGCTTTTGCCCGCTCCATTGGGGCCGAGCAGGCCGAACACCTGCCCCTGGCTCACAGCGAGGGTCAGGCGGTCAACGGCAGTTACATGATCGAAGCGCTTCGTGAGCGCGTGGGTTTCGATCATCCACGCCGCTTCTGCCACGAGCGGAGCACGAATCGCGGTGGCCGCCCCGGCGGGCGGTTCTGCGGCTTCGCCGTGGCCGTTGACTGTCAACGTCGATGGATGTTCCAGTGCACCCGTCCCAGCGCGCTCACGGCACGAGCACTGCGGCGCCTTCGAAGCGACCGGTGCGGAGATCGGCAAGCGCTTGGTTGGCCTTGTTCAGTGGATAGCTCGTCGTCTTGGTGACGATACCGAACTCCGGCGCCAGGCGGAGGAAATCGATTCCATCCTGCCGCGTGAGATTGGCGACCGACACGAGCTGCCGCTCTTCCCATAGCAGCCGATAGGGGAAGCTCGGTATGTCGCTCATATGGATGCCCGCGCACACCACGCGGCCACCCTTACGCACCGCCTTCAGTGCCCGGGGCACGAGATCGCCAACGGTCGCAAAGATGATCGCAGCATCAAGCGGCTCCGGCGGCATCTCGTCTGAGCCGCCCGCCCATGTCGCACCGAGGCGCCGGGCAAAGGCCTGGGTGGCAACATCTTCCGGCCGCGTGAAGGCAAACACCGATCGCCCCTGCGACTTCGCGACCTGTGCCACGATATGGGCCGCGGCGCCAAAGCCGTAGAGCCCGAGGTTTTTGTTTTTGCCGGCGATCACCAGCGAGCGCCAGCCGATCAGGCCGGCGCACAGCAAAGGGGCAAGCGCCACGTCGCTGCCGATCTCGCCGAGCGGGAACGCAAAGCGCGCATCGGCGATCATCTCCGTCGCGAAACCGCCGTCGCGCGTGTACCCCGTGAAAAGCGGGCGATCGCAGAGATTCTCCTGGCCGCCCATGCAATAGGGGCAGACGCCGCAGGTGTGGCCGAGCCACGGCACACCGACGCGCTCCCCCACGTGGAGCCCCTCCACGCCCGCCCCGATCGCGTCGATCCGGCCGACGATCTCGTGGCCCGGGATGATCGGCAGCTGCGGCTCGGGCAGCTCGCCGTCGACGACATGCAGGTCAGTGCGGCAGACGCCACAGGCGGCTACCTTCACGCGAATCTCGCCCGGTCCTGGTTGCGAATCGGCAAGTTCTGTCCATTCAAGAGCAGCCCCAAGCGTCTTGAGTACCATCGCTTGCATAGCGCTTCAGCCGCTCGCAAACGGAGGGACGCTCGACGGCAACGGACCGGCCACACGTGTCGGTGACGCGGAACGTCCGCTTCGCGTAGGGAGCACCACGGGTGTGCGCCAGTCACCGGGTGGCGCCTGGCTTGGCTTTGCCATGCGCCCTACGCGTTCTGCAGCTTGCGGGTCTTCTGCGCAGCCATAATCTCGTCCAGTCGACTGGTGAGCAATAGCAGTTGTTTTTCTATGGCTGCCAGCCGCTTACTCTGAGCCTTGCCAGCGGCGTCGATCGCATTCTTGATGTCGATTACTTGAGAGCTGAAAGCACTTCCGGCGTCATTCATGTCGATCTCCTCGTGTCATTAGTGGCATAGATGGGCGGCAACAGGCCAATCGAACTCCGGTCAGATACCGATCTGCATCCATCGCCGGTGCGTCCATTTATAGAAGAAGGAGCGGCACACCCGTAAGGTCGGACTCTTACGCGCGTGGTTCTACGCGTGTCGTCTTCGCTCTCACGCCGGCGGCCATCGCCGGATCGCGTAGAGAGATGTAACTATCCCCAACTAGAGCTGGCTACTTCCCCGCGCTGGCGCGTGAGGGCATCAATACCAGCGGTGTACCCCCACACGCATGTCGGTGTGAATTTGCGGCGGGGCGGCTGTCGGAAAGCAGGTGCGTGTAGGGAATTACTGGAGATATGCGGCTCGGCACGACCCCGCGCCTTTCAACAGATCCGCGCCGCGCCTCTCTCGCATAGCGCCATTGTGTAGCCTTGCGTGTCACGCCGGCGTGCCGCCAGGCTGTTCGGTAGCCAGAAGGGATTCGACGAGACGCGTACTCGCCGCGACAACTCCCTGCAGACCCGGACCGCCAGCGGTTGCGCCGGTGAGAAATAGATTCTTGAACGCGGTGCGTTGCGACACGTGTCGCAGTATGCGGTTCTCGAAATCCAGTCGAGCGCCGTACATTCCGCCGCGCGGCAGGCCCACGTTGCGGGCCAGGTCGACGGGGCTCCACGCCTCCTGCACGGCACAGTGCTGCGTCAGATCGGGGATGAGTCGGCGTTCGACGGCACGCAGGATCTCCGCTGTGACGCGAGCCTTCTCGCTCGCGTGAGTGCCCTGGCGCTCTGCCGCGGCGAAGTAGTCGAAGTCGCTGCCGACATTGATCTGCACCGTGGTGCGCCCGATCGGCGCGAGAACTCCCGGATCGGCATAGAGGGATGGCGTCGAGAGAAAGAAGAAAGGATCTTCGTAGCAGTGCTCTTTCATGGTGCGCGCGAGCACGGCGTCGAGATCGTCACCCGGATAGTGCCAGATGTTGGAGCGCCCAAAGCCGCGCTGGTCAAGGTCGATGTCGAGCCCAAGGAAGATCGTGAAGCACGACGCCGACGGTTCGTAGTGCGGTAGCGTCGCACCGTCGATCATCGCCATGGTTGTCGCGGGATCGATGTTCGACACGACCGTACGTGCCGTGAACACGCCGTGCGGAGTTTCGACACGCACGACTTGATCGCCGTCGCGTACAATCCCGGTCACTGGCGTCGCGAAGTGAATCTCCCCCTGATGCTTGACGATGTAGTCGACGACGCGATCGACGAAGTGCCCCATGCCCTTCTTCGGAAAATGTGCCGACTCGCAATAGCCGAACAGAACCGCCTGCAAGCACAGCAACGGCTCTTCGTGCGGCGCCAAACCGATGTCACCACACTGCGCGGCCAGCACCGCCCGCAGCCTCGGCGACAGCTCGAAGTGCTCGAACACGCGCTCGACCGGCCAGGGACCGTAGAGAACCGTGTCTTTGAAACGAAACGGGTGGCGCAAGAACCGCTTCGCATCGAAGACGCCGCCGTCGATCTCGGCCTCGATTCGAAAGAGGACGATGAAAAGCTCGTCGATCCTCTGCTGCTCTTCAGGGAACGCGACGCGCAGGGCCGCTTGAAGACGGTGCGCATCGTGTGGAATCCGGAAGCTCAGGTCGGGCAGCTCGATCCGGTCGTAGCCGTCCGCGTCGAACGCATTGAACTCGACCTCATCCTGAAGATCCAACGCGCGCAGCCACTGCTGCACGACGCCGCCGGCTCCGCAGCCCATCAGGTACTGCATCTCGGCGCAGAACGAGAACCCGTCGCGGCTGAATGACTGGCCGCAACCACCGGCACGGTCCTGCGCCTCCAAGATGGCCACTTTGTGGCCCGCCTTGGCCAGCAGAGACGCCGCGGTCAGCCCACCCCAGCCCGCACCGAGCACCAAGACATCGTATTGTTCCATGCCCGTCTTCTTAGCGCTGATGATCGGCAGCCTTCATGTGAGTCACTTTTGGCACGCAACCCCTATGCCGGCGCGTCGATGGAAGCGACGCGAACAAGCTTTTTGTTCACGAACTCCTGGATACCCATGCGGGAGAGCTCGCGGCCATAGCCGGAGCTCTTGATGCCGCCGAACGGCAGGTCCGGTGTCGTCCAGGTCGGGTGATTGACGAACATCATGCCCGTATCGACGCGGCTCGCGACGCGTTTGCCGCGTGCAACATCCTTGGTGAAAACCGAACCCCCGAGTCCGAATTCCGAGTCATTGGCGAGGGCGACCGCCTCGTCCTCGTTCTGGACCCTGAAGAAGAGGGCGACCGGCCCGAAGAATTCCTCCCGAAAGGCGGGATTGCCCGGCGTGATATCCGCCAGGATCGTCGGCTGCATGAACGCGCCCGGTCGATCGATCCGGGTGCCGCCCATCACCAGGGTGGCACCCTTGGCGACGGCGCGTTTGACCTGGTCGAGTAGTTTGATCAGAGCCGCTTCCGTCGACAGGGGTCCGAGCGTCGTCGCTTGGTCCATCGGGTCTCCTGGCCTGAGTGCCGCCAGGGCTGTCCGGAACTTATGGAGGAAGCGATCGGCCAGTGCCTCGACGACGATGAAACGCTTCGCCGCGACGCAGCACTGCCCCGTGTTGTTCATCTTGCCCCAGACCGCCCATTGAACCGTCTTGTCGAGGTCGGCATCCTCGAGCACGATGAAGGCGTCGCTGCCGCCAAGCTCCATCGTCGACTTCTTGAGGTTTTGTCCGGCTCTGCCGGCCACGATTTTTCCGGCTTCGACGCTACCGGTCAATGCTACACCCTTTATCCGCGGGTCGTCGATCACGCGGTTCACCTGATCATACGAAATAAGCAGATTGGTATACGCGCCCGCTGGCGCACCCGCCTCCAGCCACAGCTTCTCGAAGGCGATGGCGCACTGCGGAACACACCCTGCGTGCTTCACCATGACGACGTTTCCCGCCATCAGGTTGGGCGCGGCAAAGCGCGCGAGTTGGTAGTAGGGAAAGTTCCAGGGCTCGACGCCGAAGAGCACGCCGAACGGGCTGCTTTCGACCTCGGCTTCACCCGAGCTCGGCGTGAGGTGCTCCGGGGCGAGAAAGCGCTCGGCGTTTTCGGCATAGTAGTGGAGGATGTCCGCGCTGAGCACCACTTCGCCGCGGGCCTGGTCGATGAGCTTGCCCATCTCGAGCGTCACCGGGCGAGCGAACTCGTCGACGCGTGCGTGCATGATTGCGGCGGCTTTTGCGACCACGGCTGCCCGCTCGGCGAAAGTTCTATGCCGCCAGGTCTCGAAGCAGGTCGCCGCGGTTTCCAGCGCCGTTTCGAGCTGCTTGTCGGTGAGCTCCTTGAACGTCTTCAGGATTTTGCCGTCATAGGGGTTGACGCTTTGATAGGCCATGGTGTGGTCCTCTTTCACTGTCGTTGTCTGGGGGCGGTCAGCTCGGAGTAGTACGCACGTGATTCTACGGAGTGGTTTCGCGCGCCACGGTGGCGCTGCGGACAAGGCCAGGTCTCACGGCACTTCAATTTGACAACCTTGGCTTTGATCTCGGGCGTCCGCCGGTCATCGACAGATTCCAGGCTGAGCGCGACCAGGCTTTGTTCTGGCAGACGATCTGCCGCGCGGCTGTTGATTCATCCCGCTTGGACTGCGCCCGGAGAGCCGGTCTGGGGTGGTGTCCTCGCTCTGACGGTTGAGCAACCGAACAATGTGCTCACCGATCCGGTTCCATTGCTTCATGCTTGTTGCCATTGTTGTCTCCCTGTCAATTCAGCCCCTACGAAGCCGGCCTGCACGACGAAACAGGTGAAAAAAGGTTCGGGAGAGTGGCATGATCGCTCCTTCCCCTTTGCGGTTCGCTTCCGTTTGCCCATTGGCGCCCGGCTGACATCACGGTGCTGGATTCCTTGTACTGGCTGAACCGTAGCGTTGTAAGCTCGGAGTACTACGCGCGTGGTTCTACGCAGATGGGCACGTTTCGCCAGCACTGCTTCCGAGCTGGCCATCGCGACGCTCGGTGGCCACCGATATCTTGGGCGTCTCGGGGCGCGAGATGATCGAGGCCCTCCAGCGTGGGGAAGCGGACCCCGCCCAACTGGCAGAGCTGGCGCGTGGACGCTTGCGCGCCAAGATTCCTCGGCGAAGCACGGCAGGCGGCCGAAGCGTTTCTGCGGACCGATCCGAAACTCGAACGCCCGGAGTCACGGGCGGTGCGCGCCGTGCTGGTGCACCGCTGGGCTGGGCGGTTGGAGTTGGCGGAGATTGGGTGAGGCGGGGCCGGTCTGCTTGCTTCGGATCGGCGAGCCTGTGGGAGGAGAGGCGCCCTCCGGGTCAGGGAGCCGGGCAGTTGTTGAGCGCGTAGCCCACCGCCTCAATGATCAGCGTGATGTCAACCGCTGCGCCGCTCGGGATGCCGTCCGGACAGGACGAAGGATCGGCGGTGCCGAGGTCGATGTTTACCAATACGATGATCTCGTCCACGGTCACCGCACCGTTGATGTTGCAGTCGCCGACACACCCCACCGGAAACTTTGGTGTCGCAGTTGGCGTCGGCGTTGCGGTCGCCGCGGGCGTCTTGGTCGGAGTTGCGGTAGGACCCGCGAGGCTGACGGTATAACAGGCGGAATTGTTCGCCGAATTGACGTCGTTCGGATTGGTCTCCGTCGCACAGTTCCGGAGTGCAATTCCCGCAGTAGCGCTCACTGTAACGGTGAACACCACGCTGTTGCCGCCTGGCTGCAGCGTCAACGTGGAATTCGTGCAGATGATGCCAGGCGGATTGGTACACACCCAGTGCTCGGGTGTGTTGGGGTTGAATTGCGATACCACGAAGCCCGAAAGGAGATTATCCGTGACGCTCGTAGAAGGGGGGCATGGCACGTTGCCGACGTTCGTGACCGTGACAATGAAGTCGAACGGAAAACCCGGCAGCGGTGGATCGAGGTCGGGGACCTTTGTGATCGCCAAGTCGCACCCTGTGCTCGCCGTGGGTGTCCGGGTCGGCGTGGCGGTCGGTGGCCCAGCCGCCGTGCGCGTCGGTGTAGGAGTTACCCGTGGTGTGGGTGTGCACTTGCCTGCCGGCGCCGCGGCGATCGCCAGGATTTCAGAATCGGTCAGCGCGACGTTGAAGATCTCGATCTCGTTGAGCGTGAACTCCGTGAATCCTGGAGCGGCAGGCGTGCCGTACAAGCGAGTTGCACCGACCCAGACGGGATCGGTGTTATTTTCGGCAGCAACGGGGGAGAAGTCGCCCACAGCAGGAGGAACAGCAGGCGAAAGAGGATTGCCGTTCAAGTAGAAGATGCCTACGGGCGTGGGTGGAGTGCGGTCCACTGTCACGGCGACGTGGAGCCACCGCGGCGGCTGCAGGGGGCCGAGCGGATCTGGCGGTGTCGGAAATGGGTACACGTTGCCGAAACCGTGGTAGACCGGTTGAAGACTGCGGTAAGACGTCAGGCTCGTGCCATCTCCCAGAACAAACACCAAGTTGATGTCCGTCGTCGATGTCGCACCGGCCGGCGGCGGAGGATTGCAGACAGCTGGGGGGCAGGTGGTTTGAACTTCGACGTAGAAAGCGTAGCCGGTGAAGTTCGTTACGTTGAGCTTGTCGACAATCGTATAGACAAATCGACTGTTCACGGCACCCGCAGTCCACGGTCCGGGTAACTGCCCGATCCATCCATCGATGGTAAGATTGGAGTTCGCCAGGTGGAGGTCGCTGCTGTCCGGAACCTCCACATAGGTTGTGGGCGAATAGAAGAACAACGCGCTGTCGGGCGGATTTGTCGCCAGGTTCCCCGGAACGGTTAGCGGGCCACCGGGTGGGGACAGCACGATGGGCCCGGGCTGGGGTACGCCGTTGTTGGCAGGGGGTAACCCGATATCGACCACGGTATGGGACCCGGCTGGATCGTCGAGCGGCCACCACGCGATCATGTTCGCCGGCGGCAACACACACGGACCAGTGCTCGTTGTTGCCGTTGGCGTTGGCGTCGACGTACGCGTCTGGCTCACCGTCGGCGTGGAAGTACGAGTGCGGGTCGGGGTAGATGTATTCGTCGCCGTACGCGTCGGGGTGGACCTGGGCGTGAAGGTACGCGTGAAGGTCTGGGTTGGGGTAAACGGACGCGTCGGTGTGCTGGTAACCGTGGGGGTCCTAGTCGGAGTCGCGGTCGGCGTTGGCGTGCACTTGCCGGCCGGGCCGGCGTTGCAAATGCTTTGAATGTCCAGCTGCGTGAGCGCGCGGTTGAAGATCTCGAGCTCGTCGATGTCACCCTTGAAATATGTCGTGGAGTTGACAATTGGATAATTACTCCCGATCAACAGATCGGCGCTGTTGGTGGCATTCCCTGCTCGAGCCGTGCCGGTGAGTACCCCCGTGCCGCACACGTAGAGCGCGACTTGAGGTGTCCCTGTCCTTTGCACTGTCACGGTAACAAGATGCCAGCGCCCATCAGCAACATTCACGCTCGATACGTAGTTCGTGCACGTTGCGGTCGAGGTTGGCGGCCCGGAGTCACAGACCGGATTGGCTGCCGCGCCGTCGGCCAGCTGAAAACCCAGTGCGCCGTTGGCGAGGAAGAAGGTGTATCCCCAGACCGTATTGTTGACCCCGACCCGCTTATCAACGATCGGCAGAATTCCTAATTGATTTTGCGGATCGACTTTGATCCAGGCGTCTATCGAAAAATTGTCAGTCGGGTTGCCAAAGCTCAGGCTGCCCTGACTGTCCGGGACCTCCACGAAGGTTGAGCTCCCATCAAACGCGAACGCACCGTTGACCATCCCGGCCACGGGAATCGGGCCCATACCGCCAATTGCTCCGGGTTTGGGGGTGCCATCCCGGCCGCCCACAATATCATGGGCGATGATGCCGGCCGTTTCATCGAAGGGCCACCAGTGCGCCAAATTGGCCGGCGGCTGATCACACGGAATAGGGCTCGGTGTCGGCGTCGGCGTCTGCGTTGGTGTACGCGTCGGCGTGAAAGTACCCGTGGGAGTCGGGGTGGACGTCTTGGTCGCCGTGCGCGTCGGCGTCGGCGTACGCGTACCCGTCGGTGTGGGAGTGAGCGTGAAGGTCCGGGTGTTGGTTGGGCTCGATGTTGGCGTCGCGGTTGGTGTCGGTGTGGGGGACGCCGTGAACGTAGGCGTCGGCGTAGAGCAGGGCTGTCCACAGAACCGGATATCCC
>CAZTDK010000052.1:0-16206 GCA_964611965.1 uncultured Binatia bacterium (SeqCode)
ATTTCGTGCTTGGCCTGGCGTGTGGCTATGCAACCAGCATCAGGCTAATAGGCATGATATTCGTTCCAATTATTGGCCTCTTCTTGTTGATCGATCTCTCCAGGGCCTTTCCCTCAAAAGCACAAGTGCGTGTGGGCGTGCGAAACGCAGCGCTCTACGCCGTTGGCTTCTGTGGCATGCTGTATGTGGCATGGCCAATACTATGGAGCCGCCCGTTCTTCCATCTTGAGGAATCGATTCGCACCCTTGCCCATATCGCATGGACCGGCGAGGTGCTGTTTCGCGGAAGGATTTACCCTGGCGAGGCCCTGCCGTGGGATTACGTACCGGTATGGTGTTCTATCAGCATACCCGAGCTCTGGTTGCTGGCCGGAGTAGCGGGTTCCGTATGGGTGATAGTTGCGTTCGCGAGGCAGCCAGTGCGGCACATGACAAGCACACCCGGAAGGCACTACCTGGTATACGTAGCGTGCACTATAGGGCCAATAATTTCAATGACCGTGCTTCACAGTGGCAACATTGATGACTGGCGGCACCTGTATTTTATTTACCCATCGTTTATTATGCTGGCCCTGATCACCGTCAGCAAGCTTGCGCAGGCCAGGAGAAGACGCGCAGTCCAGGTAGCATGCGCGTTGCAGGTGCTGGCTACCGGATTATTCATGATTCAATCACACCCGCATCAACAGGTGTACTTTAATAATTTACTGCCGCATAGTAGGGAGTATTTGCGAACCAATTACGACCTGGAATACTGGGGCGTGGCCTACATGCAAGGGCTAGAGTATATTCTTGCGCATGATGCATCTGCTGCAATAACTGTTGGCGCGACATTTGACGTACCGGTCCAGAATAATGCCATGCTACTACCGGAGGCGTCTCGCAGGCGGATAAGGGTCGTACGAGATGACGGCCACGCCGACTACTTCATCACCAATTTCCGCATGCACCCCGGTGATTTCAACTACCCCAAGGTCTATTATGACATCACGGAACTTAATAGTACTATACTAAGAGTATACAAGTTGCATTGAGCGAGCAGGTCGGATGGGATGCGCCCACTCCCTAACTTATATTCGCAAACAACTGACTTAAGGTTGTCGCGGATGATGATGTGGCGCCGGATGGGAGGTGGGGGATCATGCGAACGACGCTTAGGTAAGAAAATTGAACGTGAGGTTCTGCCCGATCGCTGCCATCAGGAACCATCCCATCGCGTAGGCAGCCCACCGATGAACCGGCCGCCAGCCGGCCAGTTCCGCTCCCGCCGCCAGAGCCACGATCGGCTGGAGGAACAGCCAAACCCGCGCCGTTTCCACCGCCAGAACTCCCGACACTGCTACCGCAAGCCCCTGCAGCAGAACGAGCCCCGTCAGGGTCCGGTCGTTGCGCCCGCGCAGCGGAAGACCCCGCGTCGAGACGAGCCGGAATCCCGCCAGCCAAACCCCGATCCAGCCGGATCCCATAGCGAAATCCCAGAGATCGAAAGGAATGGTTTTCGGGTACGGCCGGCCGAGGGACGGGCGAAGCACCCCCGCCTGATTGGCCAGTGCCGACCGAAGGCTATCCACCGGATGGTACCCCGTCCGGACCCAGAGAGCCGCGTATGCGGCCAGAAAAATCACCCCGGCCACCGCGACCTGCCTCCAAATCCGCTGGCCCGGAATCCGGGGGCATTCCATCCGAGCGAGTGCGGCGTAGCCCAGCAGGAAAACCCCCAGGACCACGAGATTGTACGTCAGAAGAAAAATCAGGCTTCCGAATAGACCGAAAAGTGCGCCCCGGGACAACCGATCTTCCGAAAGGGCAGCGGCCCAGAGGATCAAGAGGAGGCAGGTCAGGACAGGAAAGATCTGATCCATTTCCGGGAGGAACAGAATCAGACCCGGGGACAAGGCCATGACGCTCGCCCCGCAGAACGCCTTGGCGCGGTCTCCGACTAGCCGGGCGGTCAACGCGTAGGTGGCTGGAATTGCGAGAAGCCCCAGCAGGCCGTCGCTGATTCCTGCCGCCAGCGCCGCCGCCGGCGTGGCGCCCAAGCATCGAATGAAGAACAAGTGATAGAGCACGGGGCCGGCCGGTTTGGTCATCGCATGGAGATCGAACCCATAATGCGCGAACTGCGCCTGCCATTCGGCAAAATGCCCGAGCCACCGCGGGTCGTCCAGGCGACCGGCGTTCAGCAGGTGCAGCGCCGTGGAGTAGTAACTGGTGGCCGCCGGACTGGCCACAATCGAGCGGATCCAGTCCCAGGGCCCGCGGGGGCTCTGGAGGGCACAGGCCGTCAGCTCCAACAGCAGGGTAGACGCCATCAAGAATGCGATGCCGGTGCCTGCTCCGATCTGGCGGTGGTCATAGAGAATCTGCGCCAGGAAAAAAGGAACCCCCGCCAGGGCCATCAGAGGATACCAGTGGGCAGCGTTAAGTCTTCGCCACGGCCACACCCAGTAGGATGGCCCGTTGATTCCCGGTACGTGAAGAATCACCAGCGTTCCCAGCACGAGCCCCGCCGCCAGGAGCAGGGGAAGCTTCCAGGCCCCTGCGTTCCCAGGGCGGGTATCCATCAAGGAATCGGGTACCAACAACGGCCGCTCTCCCCAGAGGCCGAACGGATATCACAGACGCAGATCGAATCCATCAACACCACGACCGGCTGGCGGAGTTTCAACCGTTCCAGGACATCCATAGTGGGCATTCAGAGCGCGCCGCGAACGGCGGCGCGACCGACCGGCTCGACACCTCACTTCTGCGTCGGGGCATCCAATCGATACAAGGCAGCATCGCCCGATTCGGCGACCAAGACGACCGGCTCGTGCGTCAGGTTGGCTATCGAATAGGATCGTTTCTCGACCACGAAGAATTCGTTGTGAGTGGTAGAGGCGGTCACCTGATCTGGAACGTGATAATACCACATATAATAATACGTTGGCCAATCAACCGGTAGCTGTACATGGACGATATCGCCTTGGCGCATCACGGATTTCAATTCCTGCACGATGCGAGCGCCGTCCGGAAAATCGGCCCCGCGCGCGACGACGTTGTCCGACATCATCGCGAGCCCCCGCTGCAACGCGAGGGCCAAGAGCAGCACAGCAACCACGGCCTGAGCTAGCCGCGGCAAGCGCTTTGTGAGGTACGTCAAGCCGACATCTGCGGCAACCAAGGCGAACGGGATCAGATAGATCCAGGTTCTCAGAAAAGGGATGCGCTGCTTGGCGACGAGGACCAGTCCGGAACCAACCACCATCGATGGCACGAGCAGGACCGCGGCCCAGTGGCGGTCGATTGCGGCGCTGACCACGCCCGCCAGCACTAACAACGCGCAGATCGAGGGTGCCCATCGTGGCACGTCCCACGAAAACTGCCTGATGACGCTCTGGAAATGGGCAGCAAGCCCGCCAGCGAAGACATCCCAGGGCATGGGTTGCACGAAAGAGTTGGCGACGATCGAGTGCACGCCACCGCTCTCGAGGATCGATGGTGTATAGAAGACGAGCGTGAACAGGAACATCAATACTGCGCAGGGGATCAGGAATTCTCTGAACACGGCCCGCACCGATTGCCTGCGGATGGCGAGGAGCACTCCCAGCCAGAGAAAGACGCCACCAAGGGCGAACAGCATCGTTGGTATGGTCAACATGCCGAGAGCCCCGATTAGCGCCAGCACGCCGCATCCCGGCAAGGAAGGTTTGCGCACGACGTGAAGCCCCACAAGCGCAAGGCCGACGCTCAGGAGAACCAGAAGCGAGTAGCCTCTGGCCATGGTGGAGTAGAAGACCATGTACGGGAACACGGAGAGCGCGCTCGCCGCGAGGTATCCCGACCCCAGAGGTAACAGGCTCCGGCAGAAGCAAAACGTCAGCGGGATGGTCGCCACCCCGGCGGCGTACGCCGGCGCTCGCATGACCGCTGTCGACGTGCCGAGTATTAATGTAGCGAAGCGTACCAGCAGAGTGTGCAGGATGTGATTGTTCGGCACGGGGTAGTCGAAAAGCGCTGGAAACCCCGGCTGGACAAAGTTGAGAAAGGTATACGCTTCGTCGTAGGAAACCGGCTGCCCAAGGGAATAGCCGCGGACGACGATCGCAATGCCAGTCGTTGCCGTGAGCCACAAGGCATCGTGCCGCGATGGGACGCAATGCCGAAGCGATGCCCGGAGGTCGGCGCTCAGCTCACGCAGGCCCTGGCGCGTATGCGCCAGGGCCTGCGGTGATAAGATACTCGATCCGCGCTGCCTGAGAACGTGGTCGAGGAACGCCAGGTTCACGAAGAATAGACTGTACAACGCGAGTACCGTCGACCAGAGTCCTGAGCACGTCAGGCTGACGGTCAGCAGGGCGCCACCGATCGCAAGGCACACCATCGTTGGGAGCCGGGGTACCGCAACTTTCATCGTTCGCTCACCATATTGACTTTAGGAGAATCATCGGCCATCGCCAGCGCCATTGGTTCGACTGGCAGCTTCGTCAATGATCGCCGCGTTCTTCCGTGTCGGAACGGGCGTCTCTCAGTTCTTTGGGAGCGGCGTACGTTCTGCCGACAGCGGCCACGCCGCGAGCATCGCCCGCGCTGCCGCCACGTTACCCGTGGCCGCTTCCTGCTCAAAGGCGCTGCACGCCGCCGCCAGCGCCGCGCGCGACTCGGCCGAATGGCGCAGCCGATGCCAGGCGAGCGTGGAGCGCAGCTCCCACAACCGGGTGCTCTGCCGGCGGGCGGTTTCCATCGCACGGTGGTGCAGCGTTTCCACCTCGGCAGGCGCGGCCCCCGTGCGGCGGTGGCATTCGGCCTGGAGGCGGTAGATCTCGGCAACAAATACCTGCTCTCCCGTCTGCTCGGCGTGCACCGCGGCCTCGCCGAGCGCCGCCTGCGCCGCAGCCACGTCGCCTGCCACCAAGCACGCCTCGGCCAACATGTTGAAGTACATCGTTGCTGCCAGCCGGCCGCCGGTCCTGCGCCAGCGCTCGATGCCCTCGCGCAGCAGCGGCAACCCCGCGCCAGGATCACCGCTGCATGCCATGGCATGGCCGCAGAAGATGCGCGCGACGCCGTCCCAGAACGGGAAGTCGTAGGTCTGCGCCGTATCGATCGCCTGCCGGGCGAGTCGGATCGCCGACTCCCACTGTCCGATGGTGTCTTCGTACAGCGCCGCCCAGCACGACGCATAGGCCAGGGTGAACGGATGCCGCAGCTCGCGCGCGATGCACAGCGCGTGCTCGACCGCCGCGCCGGCCTGGGTCAGCCGACCGGCAGCAAACGACGCCGCGCCGTGCTGGCAGTACAGCAGCACGCTCGGCTCCGCCCACAGCGCCGGCCGGCTGTCGCGCGGCGTCAGCGGCGGCCGCAGAATCTCCATCACCGCCACCGCCGCATCCGACAGCGCCAGCGCGTCGTCGACGGCGCCCTGATACAGACGCACCTGACTCAGCGGGTTGCTCAACTGGGCGATGAACGGCGCCGGCAGATTCAGCCGTTCGGCGACCCGTACCAACTCGAGCGCGAGCTGCTCGCCGGCCGCCAGATTACCACGCGTTTGCTGACAGATGGACAGCGGCATCAGGCTGCTGATCTGCCCGATCGGATTGTCGAGCTGCAGCGCCAGATCGAGCGCCCGCTCATAGTTGTCGAGCGCCTCCACGGATCCGTATCCGGATGCGGCGAGCACTGACGGCCCACGTGTCATCAACACCTCGAGCTGGCGTTCGCGTCGCGCCTGGCTGTCGTCGCTGCGCTCGAGCAAGGCCAGGGCGCGATCAAGATAGCCCACGGCTTCGCGGTTGGCCCCCTGACTCGCCGCGGCCGCTGCTGCCTTGTCGTAGTACTCGATCGCGCTCCCAAGATCGCCGCCGCGCTCGAAATGCGATGCCAGCTCCGCAGCGATCTCGCCCGCCCGTTCCGCCCAGGTAGTGCGCAACGCGCTCCCGATGGCGCGGTGCAGGCGCTGCCGGCGTGTGACCTCGATGCGCTCGTACAGTACCTGCTGGTAGAGCGCGTGGCTGAAGACGTAGCGCTCGCCGAGACCGAGCCCGCGAACGGGCAGGCGACCGTCGACGACAAGGAAGCCATGACGCTGGCCCAGTCGTGAAACAGCAACCGCTGGGCTGAATCGAGCCGAAATTGCCCAAAGACCAGTGTTTCCACGGTGTGACGTGTAGCACGGGGGGCGCGTTCCCCGAAGCCGCGGCGATTTAAAGGGAAATTACATAACTCCTACAGGACTCCGGTGGCCGGCCGGTTGTACCCTCCCCCCCAACGCCAAACGCGCAGGGAAAAAGGGGGCTATCGGCGATGACCAAAACGATGACAGCGGCGGCAATCGTATTGGACGGAGCACGTTGAGATGCGTACCAATCGACCCACCAGGAGACTCTCGATAGGCTCCGGGAAGACCCGCCGGCGGATCTCGCGGCGGCGATTCCTGGCTGAAACGACGCTGGCGGGTGCGGCGCTCACCTTGCCGGCGTGGCTGATCGGGTGCGGCGAAGACACCGTGGCGGCGCCGGCGAACGCCACGCCGACCCCGACGCCCGGGGCGCGCCCGCGCGAGCGTCGTACATTGAACTTCGACTTCTCGTTCGGGAACCTGCGCGACGTTCGGCTGATCGCGGTCAACAGCCCGTCGTACGGGCGCCATCGTCGCACACACGGCGGCGTCGCGCGCCAGCGCCCGCCAGGGCAACCCCGCCCTCGTCGATGTGCCGGACGAGAACCTGACGCACTACATCGAGGACGTGGATCTGCCGGCCGACGCTCCGCAGCTCCTCATGGCCACCGGCGTCGATGCCGACAGCGGCGCGCCGCTCCTCGCGGCGCTGTACATCCACGTGCCGGCCGCCTCCGCGGCCGTTAGTGTGTCGGGCAGCGCAACGACGATCGAGAACCTGGTCATCAACGTGAAGGGTTTCGTCACCCCTGGGACACCGCGGTGTCGCTGCTTTTCCACAACCCCGAGATGATGAATCTCAACGTAAATCAGGGCGGCGCGATTCTCGCCATGATCAATGCGCTGCCCTGCAAGCCCTCGGATCCGAACTACACCAACGTGCCGTTCCTGGCCACGCTGGCATCCGTCATCGCCAATGACTGGCCGGCCACGACCAGCGGCGGCTGGGCGACGCTCGTGCAGGTGACGGACGCCAATGGCAAGCCCGTTGTGGACAGCGCAGGCAACCCGGTCTACCGCTACGACCTCGACTCCGATGTGGCGCAGACCGTCACCTCGGTGGCGGCACAGATCAAACCGTACATCTTCAACGATCTGCAGTTCCAAGACACCAACTGGCATCCCACCGAGGGCATCACCGTCTGCCAACCCGTGGCGACGGGCGCCGCCACCGCCGCGGCTTTCGCAGTCACCGCCGCGCAGCCGCCGGGCACCCACGTGCACGGTGTGAAGTTCGTCAAGGTCAACGTGATCGATGCGGTGAATCGCACCGTCCAGCTGCAGTTCCGCAACGACTACCTCCGCTATCTGTCGACGTACGTGCAGTTCGCCAACGCCGGCGGTGATTTGCCGATAACCCCGAGCGGACGCGACACCAAGCGGGCGATATTCCTGGACAGCAACTATACGGTGCTCGGCATCCCGCTGCTCGGTGGTGACGTGCCGCTCTCGAGCGTGCAATTCAACGTTCCCACCGATGCGTCCATCGCCAACCTGATGCAGGGCAATGACAACGCGCTCAACGACGTTACTGGCATCACGCTCAGCCAGCGGACCGGCGTCGCCGGCTATTCCTACCTAGCCGGCGGCCAGGGGGTGCCGTTCTGCGGGCAGACCGCCTCCGGTATCATGCACATGTTGCAGAACGTCTTCCTCGGCGAGGATCCGGACAGCGCGCTGAAGCAACTGCCATGCGGCTTCCAGCAGACGGCGGGCAGCTTCTACGAGAAGCTCGGTTCGCCCACGGGCCCGCGGAATTTCTTCCTGCAACCGGCAGAGTCGGGATTCCTGCTGCAATCCGTCGCGCTCGACAGCACGCCGTTCAACGTTGCGACCCCGCTGACGTGGGGGATCTTCAGCGCAGCGCTCGACTCCCTGGCCGTCGTGCCCACCGGGTATGTCGTCGGGGTCGATCGCCAGAACCACAAGATGCAGATCCTCGAGCTGCTCACGGCGCCGTCGGATCCGAGCACCGCCCCGCAGGCGGTGCCGTTCTCGGTCTCGAAGATGGGTCCGGGGACGCGCGTCGGCCTTCTGATGGCGCCTGGAGCGGTCACGGTATTCGATGCGGCGATCCTGATCCTGGAGGCCGGCAACCAGCGCATCCAGGCAGTCGACGTGTCGGGCAACCCGGTTCTGCGCTTCCAGAACGGCACGACGAACATCATTCAGCTAGAGCAGGGCTCCAGCATCACCTACCTCGACCTTGGCGTGGAGGGCTTGGGCTACCTCTACGTACTCTCGTACGTGAACGACGGCAGCGTGGCGGCGGATTACCGGTTGGACGTCTACGACCCGCAGGGCAACTTCCTCACCCGCACCACTAGCGTGACCGCCGCGCGCATGGCGGTCGACACCTTCCGCAATGTGTACACACTGCAGGCGTCGGGCAACTGCGTCGCCTGCAACTTCAACGACGCGTCGCTCCTGAACCAGAGATTCCACGGCCTCGACTTGAGCCAATCCACATTCTCGTCAGCGGACGTCGAGGACAGCTCGTTCGCCGGTGCCAACTTGAGCAGCACCTCGTCGACCGCCGCCCTACTGCGCAACGACCAATTTACCGGCGCCACCATGCTGCAAGCCGAGTTGGGTTCCGACGTTGCCGTGCCCACCAGCATCTTCTCGTGCGACTTCCGCGGCGCCGATCTCACCGGCGCCTATTTCGATCAGTCCGATATCTCCAATGCAACCTTTGGCGACACCGACCCGAGCCAAGCGGCCAACCTCTCGAACACTTCTTGGCAAACGCTTGACGATCCCGGCTTCATCACTCAGCTCCAACTCGTCGACTTTCGCAACGTGAACCTCGCGGGCGCGCGCTTCCTCGGCACCCAGATGTCGGGTGTCGACTTCTCCGGCGCCTCGCTGGACGGGGCGGATCTGACCGGCGGATCGGGCACCTGCACGCAAGTCGAACCCAGCCAACCCGTCGTCACCACCTGCGACGTCGATTGCATCGTCGGCACGGAACCCAGCAGCGGCAGAACCACCGATTTCTCGAACGCCGTTCTCGCGTCTTCGGAAGGACCGTCGGTGCAGTTCCAGACCATGAAGCTCGCCGACGTGACGCTCACCGGCGCGCATCTCGCCGGCGGTGTCTTCGACGGCTACGACCTCTCCGGCTCCGAGCTGACCGGCGCTGACCTGACGGGCACGCATCTCAGCGGCGCCAATCTCCAAAGTGTGACGTTGACGGGGGCGATGCTCGGCAGCGTACAACTCAACGGTGCGAATCTCGATGCCGTGGACCTGCATGGGCTGACCATGGTCGGCGCCCAGCTCAACGGGGCCTCACTCTACGAGGCCAACCTGCAAGGCACCAACCTCGACAACGCGCAGTTGATCGGCGCGCGGCTCGGTTTCTCCAACTTGGAGGACGCCTCGCTGCGCGGCGTGGTGGCTGGGGTGCAACCGGGTAGCAGCGCGCAGGTCACCCAGCTCGGCGGCGCATACATGGTCAACGTCGACTTGACCGACGCCGACCTGCGCAGCACCGATCTCTCCGGGGCGCACCTGTACGGCAACTCGCTCCTGGTGCGCACGCTGCTCGACTCCGCCGATCTCGGCGGCGCAGTCTGTGCCGGCACCACCTTCAGCGGCAGCTTCACCGACACCGTGTTTCAACCAAACGGTCCTGGTCAACGCCACCTTCAACGGCGCCAACCTGACCGACGCAAAGTTCGACACCGCCTATCTTCAGGGCACCAATTTCTCGACAGCGAGCAGCGTGTTCAGCGCCACGCTGCGCAACGCCGCCGTGTCAACCACGTCGGGCACGTGGACCTTCACTGAGCAGGACGGCACGCCGTTTACCTTCTCGTACAACGCCACGGCGCTCGGCGCGTTTGCGAGCGACGCCAGCGTCATCTGCCCGAACAACGCCAGCGGCCCGTGCACGGCGAACAAGCTGACGCCGGTCGCAAACGGCCCCTACCCACCCCAACCGGCGTGCGTGCCGACGTATCAGTTCTGTTTCGAGAACTGTCTCAATCCCCCAGTCTACAACAACCATCCACCCTGCCAGTGAGCGTCGTGTCCGAGCAACAGCTAGCAACACCGTAAAACACCGTAAGAACCGGAGCGGATTCTTCGAGCCCAGCGGGTCATCCCCGCTTGCAAACTTGCCGGCTGCGCCCGTTGCATTCCGGCGATCAGCCCGGGCGGAGGCGGCCGTGCCTGCGACGTCAAGTATTGTCAGAAGGCGTGGGTCGGAGGTTGCAGCCGGTTCCGCCTCTGTCGCGGCGCTCGCCCGTCGGTGCGCTCAGGGCTGAACGATGTCATCGGCGACGTTCATTTCGTTGGACCGAGTTGCTTGATCAAGCGCATTGCGGTATCCGGGGCGGTCGCCTGTCGGGGAGGAAGATATGAGATCGCGTGTGAGAGGTTCGGTGCTGACGATCGCGGTTACTATGGTGCTGCTGGTGTGCTCGAGCGCGGCATGGTCGCAGCAGGAGGGTTTCCTCGGCCACATCAGGGAATTCGAGGCGCGGGAAACGGCGATCGAGGGGTACATCTTTGGCTATCCGCTGGTCACGATGGAAATGACGCGCCGCGTGATGACGAACGTGTCTGCCCCTGAACGGACGCGCGCCCCGATGGGACAGCTCGTGAGAATGCGGAAGTATCCCGACGCGACGTTCAAGGATGTCACCGCGCCGAACGCCGATACGCTCTACACGACGACGTGGCTCGATGTCTCGAAGGAGCCGTGGATTCTCAGCGTCCCAGACATGGCCGGGCGCTACTTCCTGTTCCCGATGCTGGATGGCTGGACCGACGTGTTCCAGGTCCCTGGCAAGCGGACGACGGGGACCGGAGCGCAGACATACGCGATCACCGGGCCTGGGTGGAGCGGGACGCTGCCGGCGGGGGTCAAGCAGTACAAGTCGCCGACCGCAATTGTCTGGGTTCTTGGGCGCATTTACTGCACCGGGACGCCCGAGGATTACGCCGCCGTCCATGCGGTCCAAGACCAGGTATCGGTCGTCCCGCTGAGCGCCTACGGGCAGGCCTACACGCCGCCGGCAGGGGTAGTGGATCCGAAAATCGATATGAAGACGTCCGTGCGCGATCAGGTGAACGCCCTCGACGGGGTGGCATACTTCACGTTGCTCGCGCAGCTCATGAAGACCAATCCGCCGGCTGCGGCCGACGCGCCGATGCTGGCGAAGCTGGCAAAGATCGGTATCGTGCCGGGCGGCGATTTCGACGCCGCGAAACTCGACCCGGCTGTGGTGGACGGAATCAACGCAGCCCCCAAGCCCGCGCAACACAAGATCATGGCGTGGATGAAGGAGGGCATTCTCAGCCGCGACTTCACGCTGGAAGACGGCTGGTTCTTCACGACCAAGACCGGGGTCTACGGTACGTCGTACCGGCAACGAGCGCTGATTACAGCGATCGGACTCGGTGCCAATCGGCCGCAGGATGCGATCTACCCGACCTCGGAGGGTCCGGACATTTTCCAAAGTTACAGCGGTGCGAAGAAGTACGTCATGCACTTCAAGAAAGGCGAGTTGCCGCCGGTCAAGGGCTTCTGGTCACTGACGATGTACGACGCCGCCTACTTCTTCGTCCCGAACGCGCTCAATCGGCAGAACCTGAGTCAGCGCGACAAGCTCAAGACCAATCCCGACGGTTCGGTGGACCTCTACATTCAGCATGAGTCACCCGGACCGGAAAAAGAAGCCAACTGGCTCCCCGCGCCGGCCGATCGATTCATTCTAATGCTGCGGCTGTATTGGCCCAATGAAAAGTCGCCTTCGATCCTCAATAGGACGTGGAAGATTCCGCGGGTCCGCGAGGTGTCGTAGACACACAAAAATTGCCGCCGAAGATCGGCGGTTGGCATGGCACGAGCAAACTTTGCGTCGGACCGCACGGCGTCTCGACCCGGCTGGCCTGAGTCTGCCGCACGACCACGTTTGGGTGCGTGAAAGGTAGGGACGGAAAGGTAGGGACGTGGGGTGCAAACGTTGCGCGTGACTTGACGCGGACGTGGAGAGTTTTTTGCACCGCTGGCGGCAATTTCTGCACATCCAATTCCGAGACGGCGCCCTAGCCTGCATGTCGGAGTTGGAAATCTGCAGTGACCCAACGGGGAGCGGGCCCAGGAACGGGCCGGGGAACGGGCCATTGAAGAGACGTCGACCGCAGGTCCTCGGCGGCGGCGTCAGGTTGAAAGAACACGATGCTTTCATCACACCGGCCTTCGTCATCCAACTGGACAGCGACAGCGATCCGCCCAGCCGTGCGATCGGCCGCGTGAAACACGTCGTCTCCGGCGAATCGGCGCATTTCCACTCGCTCGCCGAACTGTGCGCCTTCCTGGCCCGCTATCGCGAACATAACGGTCCATTGAATCGCATCGACGAGACGGAACGATGAAAAGGTCCCGGCACTCGGCTCGGGAGGGCGGGTTCTTGGATCATCGAGGGTCAAGAAGATTCACTGATATTCCATTTCATACGGAGGTCAAATTCATACGAAGGTCAAAAGAAGGAGGAGATCCATGCGTTACCAGAAAGGGAGGAGATCTATGTGTTTCCAGGTGAAGCAAGTTTTTGGTTGCTGCGGTGGCCGGCATGGCTGTCGCACTTGGCGTCTCGAGCGCCGCCCTTGCCAAGGGGCCACACCCAGGTAAGGATTCGGGAAAAAGTGGCTTTCCTGGATCGTCCCGCCGTCTTTGTTTTGGCGACTACGCGTTCTGTTCGGCTGCCACGTGTACGCCCACAGGCAAGCAGATCAAGGTCAACACGGCTACGGGGCACGCTCTGTTCCCGGCGGCACAGTGTACCTGTCCGATCCTTCACGGTGTCGATGAGGTCGAGGTGGAGGGGGGAAACATGCAGGGCAGTTGCGAACCTTCGAGTGCCGACACCGTTTGGTCTGGATTCTGGCTGAACCCTACCGCTCCCGGCTCCGTCTGCGGCAGCGATCTGCACCTCGGAAACAAGTCGGTCAATTGCTACAGCTTCGAGTGCAAGCGTGCCGGTACCATCAACGGCGTGGAAGTGGCGACGTGGACTTGCCCGATCGGTGAGACCTTCGATGGAACAAAAATACCACCCAGTACCGCCTTCTTCACCCAGGCCGGCCAGTGCGGTGCCAGCGTTTGTTCGCAGTACCGATCGACTTCGACGATGTGACGCAGGGTGGAGAATGCTTCCACTTTCCCGATGCGGAGTGACCAACGCTGTTGCTTGCGATCAGCCAAGGTCTGTTGAAGCACGCTCACGAAGAGATGAGCTATCTCGCGCGCTTTCTGCCCGCGCTGTACGCCCTGCCGTTGGCAAGCTGACGCGCGGCTGCGCCTACGACCGGCCCAATGCGGTATCAGGAGGTACAGTCAACGCCAGTACAGGCGTTGGTCGGCGTCCAGAGGCTCACTGTTGGCTCCGTGACCCCGGGCCGCGGCAACTGTACAACCTCGTAGTTCAAAGTATACACGTTGCGCCAGAAATCGACCGCGAGCCTCGCGGCGTTGATGTTCTCAGTGGTCGAGATCGGCTGCGTGTCTTTCTGTGTCGGATGGTAGATGTCCAGACGGTAGACAAAGCTATTCTCATTGTAGGAGAGCACGTAGAGCAAGCCGGAGTACTCCACCGCGAGATCCAAATACCGCCAGCCCGCGGCGTTGGGGGTCTCGGTGAGCTCGAGGAAATAGTGGACCGGCTGATGGACAAAGAACTGCACCGGGTTTGCCCCGAGGTCAAAGGCCTGTATCCGGCTCGGGATCGGTTGCGGTTTGGCCAGGGGATCGCCCGCTTCCAGGATGAGGATGACGCCGTCCGGCGAGATCCCTGCCACCGTGGGCGCCGTCATGAGCCCCGGGCGGGTGCCTTGCCCCGACTTGACCTGTGCAATCAGGTGCACCTTCGCCTCCGCATCTGCCATCGGGGCGCTGGGGAGCTGATGGGTTTCTATTTTGTGTCTGACCGCGTTGATGCTCACGAGGTGCCCGGCCGGGTGCAGGAGGAGCGCATCCGGTAAAAAGTTGAATGTCCCCCAGGATCGGTTGGAGTGCGGGCTGTCGAAGGTGGGCGTGGGCTCGAGCATCACCTGGCGCACCTGAGGACTGTTGGGGTCGGTGGTGTCCAGGTAGAAATTGGCGCTGCCATGGCTCAACAGATTATACGCGAGTCTGATGCCGGGGGTATTGAAGCCGCACGGGCCCCTCGCATACCCGGCCTCGGCATCTGCGGTGTTGAGGTTTGCCATCTGGTCAAGCTGGCCTGCGCCGCCGCCTTCACAGCTCGGAGCGGCATTCGGGTCGGTGTTCTGTCCCTGCCACGCATAGCCAATGTACCCCTCCTCCGTCCCAGTGCCTTCACGCACCGTTATGCTGCGAAAGCTGCACGCGGTGCCGGCGCCGTCACACACCAGGGTGCCAGCGTTGACCGTTGGCGCCGGCGCGGTGGGGTCCCACCGATGCGCGCCGTTGCCGTCCACGCTGGTCTTCTGCCGATGCTTGTAGGTCGTGTTGGGGCCTATCGGGAAGCTGAGCTCCTTGATGGCAATCGTTGGCGCGGTGTCCTTCGTATTGGGGATCAGGCCGGTTGTCCCTTTGCCGAGCAGCACGTTTGCCGTGGTAGCGGTGGCGGCCTGGTAAAAGGCGACCGACACATTGACCTTGCCGCCCAGCGGCACGCCCGTGAAGACCGCCGGGGGCAGCGTCGTGGGCGCTGTCTTTGGCAGAGGCAGGGTCTGCACATGCGGCGTCCCATCGTCGAACAGCGCCGTCACTGTGTAGTGATCGGCACCCGTCGGAAACGTGCCGCCCGCACGCATGAGGCTCACGCTGAGGTCATGGGTGAAGACCAGATCGTTGACGTACGTCCAGGGCGACTCCGCGACCTCAGCCGAGGTTTCTATGAGATTCGCCGCGCCAACGGCGACCGAAACGCCAAACATGATCCATCCGGCGATCGGGATCTCGTCTTCCACGGCAGCCTCGGTGAGCGCAGCGACGATGGCCCCCACCAGCTTGCCGAGGGCTCCTCCTATTCCGACGCTGAGCAGGAGCTTGGCGAACCCAAGCGCCTGCGCTAACCAAAAGCCGGGTGTGTACTCGTCCTTCCCACTCAGGAACGAGCTGAGCAGCGCGATGAGCTCCCGTGCTAGCGCATTCGCAACTGGCACGACCCATACCTTCAGGATCGCCCCTAACGAGAATGCCGCTCCCACGCCGCACATGAGCGCCGTCACCCCATAACTGATGATTGCGGTCATGACCTCGCCCGCCAGGAGCGTCTCGGGGTAGTTCTTGGCACCGGCGCCCAGGCCACTTCCCAGGATCCTCACAGTGTGGGCGGAAGCGGGCACATTGAAGCTGGGCTGGATGAAGCCGGGCCACGTGGGAACCCCCAGGATCGTAAATATCGGCCCAAGCACTGCAACAAACATTTCCGTCTTGGTATCATTGTCGCTCACATGGTCCGGAACAATGGTGCCGTCCTTATACTCCGGAATGTCGGCGAGGTTCAGCACGTTGGGCGGGTCCTCGTCGTCCAGAAACTGGAGATGCACCCCCAGAAAGCGCACGTACCAATTCTTGATGGTCAGAGACACATGGATGCGCCCGTCGCTCTGCGTGAACGTTGGGGTGAGGAGCTGCAAGCCGTTCTGCGGACCTGATTGCTTCACTGTCATGAGGACACTCGGGTCCGTGCCCATCGCCGTGGGACTCTGGTCCACGCTGGTGGACCCATCATGCCGAAACCATATCCGGCCGCTTAAGGAGTCATTCGGGACATCGGTGACGCGTGGGTTGATCCCCGTGATGTCGGCGCCCAGGGACTCATCATTCTTGACCTTCGCGGTGATGGGGCTCATCGCCGCGCCGGCAGCCGCGACGATGTCTGGATGCCAGCTGGGCAGATACTGAATCCTCCCCGCGTTTTTGCCGGCCTGGTTCACGAACGGTTGTCCTGATTGGTCGTCGATCAGCGGCACGAGCGTCGCCCATCCCGTGGGGTTGGGCTGGTTTGGGGTCTGCTCAGGCATGGCCGGTCCATATTGCTTGCGCCGCAACTTCTCACTCA